>JBAXCM010000095.1:0-11630 GCA_037141475.1 Verrucomicrobiota bacterium
CCATAACGGCCAGGCGATCCTGCCCCTCGAAGGCAAAAGCCTGTTGCCCGCATTTGCTAACCAACCGTTGGAGCGCGACGCCCTGTACTGGGAACACGAGGGCAACGCCGCCATGCGCGCCGGTGATTGGAAGTTGGTGCGCCTAGGCGGCAACGGCCCGTGGGAACTCTATAACCTCAAAACCGACCGCACAGAACTCCACGACCTCGCAGCCACCGAACCGGCCCGCGTGCGGGAACTCGCCGCTAAATGGGACGCCTGGACCGTGCGCGCCAAAGTGAAACCGCTGCCTAACGAAGCTAAGAAGGCCCCGGCAGCCGGAGCTAACAAAAAGAAACAGTCCTGAGGGGTATCGCAGTCACTCGTATCCTGTCCTGCCAAAGACTAACATGACATTGAGCCGACGGAGTTTTCTGGGAGTTGGCAGCGCTGGGCTGGCAGGGTGGTGTGACAGTGGGATTGCCGGGCTGTTAGCTGCGGAAGCGGGTGAGGTGATGGATAGAGTGTTAGGTAAAGCGCCGCCGGGTGATTCTGCGGACTTAACGTTGCTCAAGGCATTGTGGGATCGACCAGGGCGGACGCACAAACCTCACACTCGTTGGTGGTGGCCGGGCAATGCGTTGAGCCGGGAGGACATCACCCGGCAGCTCGAAGGAATGGCCTGGCAGGGGTTGGGTGGGGTTGAGATCATGAGCCTGTGGAAGATGTACGAGAAAGGCAACGTCGAGTACCTAACGCCCGCATTTCTCGCTCTTGTGAAACATGCGGTGGCGGAGGCCAAGCGACTCGACATGGATGTGGCCATCACTTTCAGTCCCGGCTGGGGGTTTGGCGGTGCGTGGGTTCCGCAGGCGGATCAAAGCAAGGTGTTGTGCCAATCTAGCAAGGATGTGGCGGCAGGTGAAAAGTTCAGTGGACCATTGCCCATCGCAGATGCCAAAGGCGTGCGCAGCGCCGAAGCGCCTGAGCCCAGGCCGCCTGGCAAACTCGTCGCCGTGGTCGCCGGCCGCCTAACTGGCAAGGACCAACTCGACGCGGACTCGCTTGTCGATCTAACACCACTGGTGGAACCGGCGGGGTTGGCGCTGGATTGGGAGGCACCGGCGGGCGGTTGGCGGGTGATGGTATTTTGGCTGGAGTTCACTGGGCAGGCATGTTCGGCGCAAAGTTTTCAACCGCCGCCGATGGTGATTGATCACCTCAACCGAGGCGCTGTGCAACGCTACTGCGAGCACCTGGGCGGAGCGCTGGAGCAAACCGTGGGCCAGGAGTTCGGTAGCACCGTCGATTCCTTTTTTTGTGATAGCTTCGAATTTTGGCCGCTTTCTAACGCGCTGCTCTGGAGCACCGATACCTTGGCCGGTTTTGAGAAGCACGCTGGCTACGATCTAACCAAGTATCTGCCAGTGTTGTGGCATGACGTTGGCCCGCTGACCCCGCGGATTCGTTACGACCTCGGGGAGTATTTGAGTTATCTCGGATTGGAAACATTTTTCAAGCCATTTAACGAATGGTGCGACAAACATCACGTCCAGGCACGCATCCAACCTCACTATCGGTTCAGTGAGGAATTAGTGCAGGGCGCAGGCTCGACTGCCCGGCCGGAGACGGAAGTGACCACCGCTCGCTTCGAACCGGTCGCCGACCCTCGCAAGGCGACTGCCTCCGGGGCGCGATTTTACGGCCGCGAGATTGTATCGGCAGAGGCCTACACGTTCATTCATCCGTTGCGCTATCGCACGAATCTTCAGGACCTCAAGATTGCCACCGACGCGTTCTTGCGCGATGGCATCACTCAGTTCTACAATCACGGGTATTTTGGCTCGCCCGAGGCGCACGTCGCACCCAGCCGGGATTTTCCCTGGGCCAATCGCATCGACCACTGGAACACGTGGTGGCCGCACTATCACTTGGTGGCGGCATACGTGGCGCGCTGCTGTGCCGTGTTGCGCCAGGGTCGCTTAGTCGCCGACGTGTTGATTTACTCGCCACAGGCCACTGCTTGGAGCGAGCGGGCGGTATGGGGCAGCACGCGGCGGGTGATGGCCTATGGCAATCTAGCCAAGACCCTGGTGGCTAACGGCTACGACTTTGATATCGTCAATGACGACTTGTTACAGCATCGCACGACATTCCGCGACGGCCGCATAGCCATCAACGGCCATGCCTATCGGATGTTAGTGCTGCCGAGGGCCACGGTGTTGCCGATTGAGACGCTTCGGAAAATCCGTGATTTTGTCAAAGCGGGCGTCACCGTGGTGGCTCTTGACGAGTTGCCGTTGAGCACTGCGGGATTAAAAGATCATGAGGCCAATGACCGTGAGATGCGCCAAATCATCGATGGCTTGTTCAGCAACGAGGCATCGCGTCTAACCGGTGGAGTGTTTCTGCCAGAGTACAAGATCGATCGCAAGCCGTTCAATCCGGGCCGCCAGGCACCCGCGCCAACTCCGCCGCTCGATGCCGCGCAACGACGCCTGCTTGCCGTGTTGCAGAATCTTGCGCCACCTGATTTTTGTTTGGCCGGACGGGTTCAGAGCGACGGACTGACGTTTATACACAAACAGATGGGCGAGGTGGATGTTTATTTTGTCAGCAACCTTCAGGCTTCGGCCATCGCCACCGAAGTTACCTTTCGCGTCACCGGCAAGACGGCCCAGCGCTGGGATGCGCGGACGGGGAAAGTGGAAGATGTCAGGCCGTGTCGCGTTGCAGTGGAGGGCACCAGTGTGTGGGTGGAGTTTGAGGCATGGGAGTCCGCATTGTATGTGTTTCGGCCGGGCGAACCGGTGGTCCAGGCGGTGAAACCGGTGGCGAATCACCAGCCGTTAAGGGAAGTGCTGGAGGTCGGAGGCAGCTGGCAGATGAAACTAGAGGGGTACGGATTTGAGACATACGAGACAACCCTTGAGGTGCTGGCATCGTGGAGCGACACTCCGCGCACCCGGCATTTTTCCGGCAGCGGACGCTATCAGATCGAGTTTGATGTGCCGGCTCGGCGTGTAGAAGCTGGCACGCGAGTTCAGTTGGATTTGGGTGAGGTCGGTAATCTGGCGGAAGTCGAGTTAAATGGGCAGGCGGTGGGTGTAGCGTGGATGCATCCCTATCGGCTGGATGTCAGCCGCTTGCTGCGTGCAGGTTCCAACACGCTGGTGCTGCGGGTGAGTAACGCTCTGATCAACTATGTGAGCGGTTTGAAGGAGCCAACGGAGGTGCCCGAGGAGTTGCAGGCCCGCCTGGGTAAGGCGAATGCCGCGATCTATCCGGAAGGTGGATCCGCCAAACAGGAAATGAGCGAGACCGACCTGCCTCCATCCGGTTTGATAGGGCCGGTTCGATTGGTGTTTCTTTGAGATGGATTCATTTTAACCCATAGACAGATTCATGCACCAAGATCCGAATCCAAAGTTGTCCTATAACCCGTGCCTACGCCTCGATTGTCAATTCCGGGTCGGCTCCGGGGCTTTTTGGCCGGATATTGGGGGTAGTTGGGAGCGTGCAAACCGGGCGGGTTTCCGGTTGTTAGCCAGGATGATTGGAGTGGCATTATGGATTGGAGTTACTGATGCGCGGGGAGAGCGAACAAGCGCAGCAAATGCCAGAAGCGAGTTTGAATACGACGGGGATTTTCTGCGAAACCTCTCCGGCGGGATCCAGCAGGGCAATGCATACAATGGATATATCAAATTTGGTGAGACGCTCGGCTTTGGGAATTGGCTGGATCCAGCTGATGAATCCAGCGAGCGGCGGGAATTTGCGCTTCATGCGAGTCTGATTTTTCCGCATGGTCAGAGTTTGTCACGTGAGGACGTCGGCGATCTAAACGGCGTAAGCAACTATTATACCAACCCGGGTCTGCGCTTGTTCTCCTTGTGGGCCGAGGGGAATTTCTTCAGTGACAAATTGTCTCTGCGAATGGGCATTTGGGCACTGGACAAAGGCAGCGGGTTCTGGCAGTCGGAGGGTTCGGGGCATTTTCTCAACAGCGGCTTTGGCACGTTTCCGGTAGTGAGTTATGGCTTGGTTGCGCCGATCTACCCAGTGTCAGCGCCTTGCATCCGGGTTGAGTGGAAGCCGGTGGAGGCCCAGCCGCTGACGTTGCGGACTGCTATCTTCAGTGGAGATGTGGGCACCCCCACGGACAATCGTCACAATACCCAATGGAATCTATCTGCCAGTCATGGAGTCTCGCTTTTTGCCGAGGCTGAGTGTAAGACGAAATCCAGCGACGGAAAGCCGATGGGTACCTACAAGGTGGGTGGTTTCTATGACTCCGAAGAATTCACCGATATGAGTGGTGAGCAGCCGCGTCACGGCAACTACGGATGCTATGCGATCGCCGATCAGAATATCAGCTCTATCATCACCTGTGTTCCTCACGAATTGGCTGTTTTTGCGAAATTCGCGGTGGCCCCGAACGATCGAAATTTTGTGGCATTTGATACCGAGACGGGCATCAGCTACACGGGGCTATTCACCACGGCCGATGGTCGCGAAGACGTGCTGGCCCTCGGTGCCTGCCATTCCATGATTAGCGACCGTGCAAGGGATGTTGCTGGCAATGCATACCCCAAGCATGGCGAGACGGTGCTCGAACTGACGTATCAAGCGCATCTGCCGATATTGGAACGGCAAGGCGCGCTAAATGTGCTGGTGCAACCCGACCTCCAATATATCATTCATCCTGGAGCTGTGCTCGCAACAACCAACGCACTGGTGGCCGGGGTCCGTCTCACGGCTAGATTCTAGCCAGTGTTCGACTCAAGACCCGATTGGAAGGATTTTACCTAACGGCACACTCATTCGGTGTTCATCAGGCATTTCATGCGGCGAGCTGGCCTGGCTGAGGCGTACCCCCCTGATGGAAAAGATCATGAAGGTAAGCCAGAGCCAGAGAGTGCCCCAGCAGAGGGCACCATAGAATTTGGCAATTTCGACGCAGTCTCGCATGGTGATTGTGATAAAGAAAATGACCAAGGCGCTCCATGCCAGTCGTTTCCGTCGGAGCACCACAAGAGACGTCACAGGCAACAGCAAGAGGACGAAGTAGTGGTTTTCAGCGACCGGTGAAATGAGCACCATCCAGCACAGGGCAGCTGATAGTAAAAGTGCTCTATCCGGTTTTCGTTTTGCCACCAGAAGCATTACGATGGCCATGATCACTCCCACGGCGAGGGCTAGCAATTGGGCATTGGCATGGGGCAGGATCCGGGTGAAGACCGCCTCGAAGGATTGATTGCGAAGTTTGCTAGGATCAAGCAATTGGGCAAAGGCGGGGCTGTCGGTGCTTCCGATGTTCATAGCCGGTTTGCCTATGATGGCTACCCACTCATTGAGAAGCGCGAGGTTTGCGTGCCACCCGAAGACCATTGCCGGAATCAGGAAGATTCCGGCCGCAATGAATACCAGAGTCGCGGCCGTGAAGCGCCATTTCCTTTTCCAAACGAAATACCCAAGCAATGTCAGAGGAAAAACTTTGAGTGAGACGGCGCCCGCAAGACAGGCAGCTCCACCTAGCCAGGCCCCGCGCCGTTCGAAATAGATGCCGGCGATGACCAACCACATCAGCAGCACAGATGCCTGACCACGTGCGATGCCGTCGAGCAGCAATCCGATGATAATCAATACAGGGAGGTAATGGATGATCACGGTTTCCCGTGGAGGTGCTGCTTGCTGATAGGTCAATGCCACGCACATTTTAATTGAGTGGAAAACGGCTGCGACTGAGACCAGATACCAAACGATGACGGCGAGCCAGAGAGGGGGTTTTGCCAGAGGCACCATGGTGATGGCGAAGAGTGGTGGATAGACATATCTCCAGCCTCGAACATTGGAAATCTCGTAAATATCCTTGCCATCCAGCACTGCCTGTGCCGCAAGCGAGTAAACCGTGAAATCCGTCCGTGGGGTCTCTTGGAAGATTGCCCGGTCCAGGGTTGATGCTCCCACGAGCAGGATGACGCTCATTACGATGCTCATCCGAAGTTTGGAGTTGCTGAGAAAATCAGACATGCATGATGCTGGCTAGGACCGGGAGAACTGTCAATACTTCTCAGGACTCCGGCTTCTTGGTTTCAAAGAATGGATAGAGGATAGGCAGGATGAACAAGGTGAGCAAGGTGGCAGTGATCAGGCCGCCGACGATGACCGAGGCGAAGGGACGGGATGTTTCCGAGCCGACCTGATGGGACAACGCGGCTGGCAGCAGACCTAGGGCGGCCATGGTGGCGGTCATCATCACCTGGCGCATTCGCGAGATTGCGCCCTCACGAACCGCTTCAGGGATGGCCATGCCGGTGTCGCGCAGTTCGCGGATGCGTTCGACGAGCAGCACACCGTTTTGGACGGAAACCCCGAACAAGGCAATGAAGCCGACTAACGCCGAGACAGATAGATTCAGTCCAGCCACTGGCAGGGCAAGCACCCCACCCACTGCCGCAAAAGGAATATTGAGCAAAATCAGGAATGCCAATTTGCCGGAATCAAAGGCGGTGAAGAGCAGGAAAAAGATGGCGATCAGAGTGACCGGCACAATGATGGCGAGTCGGCGCACGGCGCGTTGTTGGTTTTCAAAGGCACCGGTCCATTGCATGGTATAGCCTGTGGGTAGTTTCACGGCTTGACCGACTTTTGATTGCGCTTCTGCGACGAGGGAGCCGAGGTCACGTCCGCGGACGGATATTTTCACAGCGGCGAAGCGTGAGTTTTCCTCGCGTTCGATCCGTGCAAACCCTGGATGCACCTCAACGGATGTGAGAGCCGCAAGGGTCAGACGCTCGCCGTTGGATCCAAACACCGGAATACTGCGGATCGAGTCCAAATCAGCCACGGTTTCAGGCATCATTTTTACCACCAAGTCAAAGGTGCGCTCCCCTTCCAACACCCGGGTGGCAACCGCCCCGCCGAGCGCTGTCTCGATCACGGATTGGACGTCGGACACCGACAGCCCAACCCGGGCAATGGCGGCGCGGTCGATCGCAATTTGCACCTGCGGCTGGCCGATTAATTCGTCTGTGCCAACGTCGGTGGCCCCTTGGATAGCCTTGATGGTTTCCACCGTCTTGTCCGCCAGCGCCTGAAGTTCGTTCGGATCTTCGCCGAAGATTTTCACGCTCAGCTCGCTCTTGATGCCAGAAACCGCCTCATTGACATTGTCCTCAATGTACTGGCTGAATTGGAATTCGACCCCAGGAATGCGGGCCAATTCGCGCTTCATTGCTTCGCATAACTCCTCGCGAGTCTTGGCAGTGGTCCACTCGGAACGCGGCTTGAGTTCGATGTTGTATTCCGCCACGTCAAACCCGTTGATGTCGGTGCCGTCGTCCGGCCGACCTAACTGACTAACGATAGTTTTGCATTCCGGGAAGGTGGCCAGGATGGCGCGGGCTTGCCGGACGATGCCAGCGGCCTCGGAGGGGGCGATGGTTTGGGGCATGAATCCACGCACCCAAAGCGAGCCCTCATCGAGTTTGGGTAGAAACTCGGAACCGGTGAAATGCAACACAAGGCCACTGCCCACCAAGCTGGCCACTGCGATGACTAACACCGTTACCCGTGATCTGAGTGCCCAGTCGAGAAGTGGCCGGTAGATGCGCAACAGCAACCGCACCGTGACGGATTCGTGCTCTTGCCCATCTCCGGTTTTCAACTTGGCCGCAAAACTGGCTAACACCGGCACCACCGTCAGCGCCAGAATCGTGCCCACCACCAATGCGAAGGTGAGCGTTAACGCCATCGGTTGGAAGATCTTGCCCTCCACTCGTTGGAGTGTGTACAGGGGAATGAAGGCGGTTAACAGGATGGCTTTCGAGAACAGAATCGGCCGGCCCATCTGCGATACGGCTTCAACAATAGCAGAGGGAAGATTGCGGAAACTGGCCCGGCGCTTCTCTAGCAATTGGAGCAAATTCTCGACGACAACCACGGCGGAATCGACGATGATACCGAAGTCGATGGCACCCATTGAGATGAGGTTGGCGGGAATTCCGCGCATATCCAGCAGCAGGAACGCACCCAGCAGCGAGAGTGGCACGACGGTGGCGACCACCAGTGCGGAGCGGTAGTTGCCCAAGCCGAGGAACAAGATCAGGACTAGCAAAACCAGGCTAATGCCTTCAATCATATTGTGCTGCACGGTGTGCAATGTGCGGTCGATTAGTTGGGTGCGGTCGTAGAAAGTATCCAAGCGCACGCCTGGAGGCAGTTTGCCATGGTTGATTTGATCGACCTTGGCGCGGATACTGTTGAGCACTTCGCCGGCGTTCTCGCCCTTGCGCAGGATGACAACCCCCTGCACGACGTCATCTTCGTCGGGGGTGCCGGGCACCAATTTGCCAACACGCCCGAGGCGGAGTTGATGGCCGATTTCGACCCGGCCGAGGTCACTGATTTTCACCGGTGTGCCGCTGCGGGTATCCACCGCGATGGATCCAATGTCCGAGTTGTTGCTGATGAGCCCGAGCCCTCGGACGATATACATTTCCGGCCCGTGCTCGATATAGGATCCACCGGCATTGCGGTTACCGTTAGATAAGGCATCTAACACTTGCTTGAGGGTTAGGCCATAGGACTTGAGCTTTGCCGGATCGATAAGCACCTGATATTGTTTGGTCGGACCGCCGAAGCCCACAACATCCACGACGCCTGGCACGGTGCGCATTTCGCGTTCGACGACCCAGTCTTCTAGCGCCTTGAGTTCCTCCGCGGGAAAGCCGGGCGGCGCCTTGAGGGTGTAGCGGTAAATCTCTCCGACTGGGGTGGAATCCGGCGACAGGCTGGCCTGCGCGCCGGTGGGCAGTTGGACCGCAGCGAGTTGTTGGAACGCCTGGGTACGAACGTCATTGGTTTTGGCGTCGTCTTGGAAGACAATGGTCACCTGGGAGAGGCCAAACAGCGAGATGGAACGCAGGGATGCCCGCTTGGGAATCCCGTTCATCTGGTTTTCAATCGGGATGGTCACCAAGCGCTCCACCTCCTCTGCCGCGTGACCGGGGAAGAGGGTGATGATTTGCACCTGAATGTTGGTGACGTCTGGATAGGCCTCTACTGGCAGGCGCTTGAAGCTCACCACGCCTGCGAGGATAAAGAGCACCATCAGTGCTAGCACGATTGCGCGGTGGCGCAGGGCAAATGATGTTAGGCTGGCCATGTGCTCAATCCTTTGCGGGTTCGGCCATCGATTGCAGCTGCAGACACCCCTTTGCGACGATGCGCTCGTTGGCGGCGAGATGGGCGGTTATGATGATTCTTCCATCATGCTCCCTGCCGATATCAACCGTCCGAAGTTGATAGCATCCGGGAGATTTCTCGACGTAGATGCAATGTTTTTCGTCTTTGGAGAACACCGCACCAGAAGGAACCTCGACGTATCCGGCGGGCGCCTCAGTTGGCTGGCCGTTGGCGGATGAACCAGCGCCGTTGCCGCCGCGGGCCGTGGCTTCCCCATCCGTTTCGATTTCCACTGCAACATACATCTCGGACCTGAGCAGGCCGTCCTTGTTAGTCACAATTCCGCGGGCTTTGACCATCCGTGTTAGAGGAGCGAGCGAATCGCCGATGAGTTCCAGATGACCATCGAAGGATTTGTCGGGGTAGGCGCGGGACTTGACGTGGAGGACTTGTCCGGGCTTGAGCATGCCGGTTTCCAGTTCTGTGATATCGAGTTGCACCGCGAGTTGGCGCGGATCACTGACGATGAAGAGTGGCGCGAAAAGTTGCGGCGCATTGGCAAGCATCTGGTCCGGGCGCACTTCTTGCCCAGGGTTGATTGTCTTGTCCACGACGGTTCCAGCCACCGGCGATTTGAGCGGATAGTGGCCATCAACCGTGCCGGCAGTCACCCCGTAAAGCGCCAGGCGTGCCTTGGCTCGCTGGTTCTCAGATGTCTTGGCCGCATAATCATCCTCGGCAGCCTCCACATCCTTTTGGGCCACCGCACCGTGAACTAATAAATCCTGCAATCGCGTGAGAGTCCGGGCTGATAGTTTTTCGTCGGCTGCCGCTCGGCTGGCATCCGCCTGGGCTTGCCCGAAGTCGGGTGAGGCAATCAATGCCAGCGGAGAGCCAACTTCCACCTGCTGGCCGATTTGGACGCAAATCTTGTCAACCCGCCCGGCCACCGAGGCGAATACCCGCACTGTGGCATCCTCATACCAGCCAAGGTGCCCATTGACCCTAACCACGGATTTGGCGAGGGGTTGTGCCGTGTCAATCAAGAGCGACTCCAGCTGCGGAGAGCCTGGCGGAAACATGATGGTATCGCCTTGAACTTTTGCGGCTGAGGCATTCTCGGCGGGTGTCATGGCAGCCGCTTTGTGGCTGCCGTGACAGCCTAGCAGCCCGATGGAACATACAATCAAGGCGCCTGCGTGGCAGCACCAGTGCCGGTGGCTTGTTAGCAATGGGGTCATGGATGGTGGAGGTTGAGGACATTGGCGAGGGTGGCGGCGGCACTGGCTTTGTCGGCCATTGCCTGTGCAGTGGCCACCCGGATGTCGTTGTCGGTGCGCTGTGCCTGTAACAGATCGACGAGTGCGGCCCCACCTTTTTGATAGGCATATTGAACGATCTTCACCGTTTCAGCAGACTTTGGGGCGATTGTGTTAGCATAGCGTTGGCGGCGGGCGCTGGCCTCTGCCAAGGCCGCCCGGGCGGCCGCCACCTCGGCGGCGGCCTGGGCCTTGACTTTGCCGAGTTGGTCGGCGGCGAGGGCATGGGCGGCGGCGGCGGCCTTGATGTTGCCATTATTGGAATTCCATAAAGGAAGGGGGAATGACAGGCCGATGCCGACGGTGTTAGCTGTATCCGGGGGATTGTGCTCGTATTGCAGCAAGGCGGTTGGATCTGGAATGCGCAAGGCTTGTTGCAGGCCATGGTCAGCTTCGGCCTTGCGCAGGTTGGCTTCGGCGGCAAGGACGTCCGGGCGGAGTTGGGCAGTCGCCTCAGGCGCGGCGAAGGACTCGGTGGCGAGCGACTCGAGATTATCAGACGCTTGCCATGTGCCCTTGGGCGATTTTTCTCCGAGCAGCACTTCGAGGGCGATGCGAGTTGATAGGGCGGTGCTCTTGGCGGCTTCGGCGTTGAGTTCTAGTTGCTCGGCGGCGATTTCGATTTGCGCCTTGTCAGACTGGGAGATATCTCCCGCATTGAGGCGGGCTCCGGCGATTTTCGCCTGTTGGCGCAGCGAAGCCGCGGAATTGCTCAAAATGACCACGTTGGCCTCGGCTAGAACTACGGCGAGGTATGCCTTGGTGACGCCGAGGTCCAGGATGCGGCGTGCATCTTGCAAACTGGCGCAGGCGGCCACGCGGCCATGGCTGGCGGAGCTTTGTCGCAGGCCGCGTTTGCCACCGATTTCAAAGAGTTGGTTGACGGCGAAGACGGAATCATAGCTGCGGTTCCAGAGACCGTTGCCTCGGCGGGTTCCGTTCGGTGAGGCATCGGTGCTGATTTTTCCAGTTGTGTATGAAAATGTTGGATTGGGAAACTCCCGGCTAACCAACTCCAAGGCGAGCGCCTGATCGACATTCGCTTGCGCGGCTAACAAATCCCAGTTCCGCTCGTAGGCGATGCGCCGCGCGTCGGCCAAGCTCAGTGACCGGGGCAGGGCGGATGCGATGGCGGGCGCGGGC
>JBAXCM010000096.1:0-11626 GCA_037141475.1 Verrucomicrobiota bacterium
ATTCGATGGTGTCGGCTAGGCTGCCGCGGGTTTCATAAAATAAGGTCGATAATTCAGGCACCCGTTCTAACCAATCGCCCGCATTGCAAAAGGTCGTCTGCAATTCTGACGAATCCACGGGCACGCCATAGCGCTGCGCCACCAACAGCATCGTCAATGCGGCGCGACTCTTGGCATGGGGAGATCGGCCCAGCTGGGCCTTGCCATGCTGCAGGCCGCCGGTTTTGAGCAAGATCACGTCCTCAGCGGGCACCAGTCGGCCGTTGCGCAATTCGCGCTCAATGACGCCCCGTGCAAACACCGCGACCCTCCGCCGGGCCGAGAGCAGCCGTGCCCTAACCATCGTCGCGAATTCAAACCGCGCCGTCTCGTCCGCCTCTTGGCCTAGCATTTCCCCGAACGAGCAAAAGTCGTCGAAGTCGAGGATATCTTGCGAGTGATTTCCTAGCAAATTTGGAGATTCTGGAGCGCGCCGGAGGTGGACCCAGGCGCGGATTCTGAGTAAAAACTCGTAAGCAGCGACGTCGCGAGGGTCGGCGAGTCCGGCATAGATCTCGTGGCTGTGGCTGAAATTCTTGCCAGCCAAGGTCCACACTCCGCCGAGGAACAAGCGCAGTCCGTCATTTTTGATATCGAAGCAACTGAGGTTTTCGCTCACAGCAGCGGCAGCTTCCCAATGCTTTTTCCAGAACCCCCGGACGTGAAGAAAGTGCTCGAACGGGTCGTAGGTGGCGCGAATCCGCTCACGGAATAACTGCGTCAATCCATAGGGATCAAACACCGGTGCCATGTCCAAAAACGAGTTGAGCTGCTTTTCCGCCAACTCCGGCACGTCATCCAAGCCAAATGGCAGCGGCGTGAACCCAAACCCGTGCTGCTGGAGAAATTCGTCCGTATGCAGGGTCCGACGTTGTATGTCTAACAAAAATAGATTGCCTTCTAGCGCGTCGTCAAACAAAAAGGCCACGTCCAAATCCGAGCATGGCGTCACTTCGCCGCGACCGGTGCCGCCCAAGGCGACGACTGCAAACGGCTTGTCGTAACCGCTGAGGCGTTGTTGCTCGGCCGCCCAGTTTCCGATCAAAGTGGTGTAAATAGCGGTTCTAGCCCGAACAATGGCCCGACCATGGTCGAGATCAGGGCTCCGGATCAGTGCGTCATTTTCATCCATCAAGCGGCGAAAAGCCGCCAGCGGGCCGATTTGACGGACCACCTCCAACACCCGGTCAGCAGCACCGCCATTCATTGATTCAATGTCTCCCCCCATCGGCTCGCACAAGTGGTGGCACATCTGCCCGTCAACGTCCACTGCAAATTGTCACTGCAAGAGGCAGCCGTGGCAGCCGTGGCACCCGATCTTGTTAGTTCGGGGCTTTCCGGATGGAAAACAGAGACCCGGCCTGTGAGGGAGGACAGGCATTTTAGGCAGTCTGCGCATGAGATGAGCATGCTGGAAGCCCATCGTCCACGACAGGCAGGATGCCTGCCATCCTGCCGATTTATGCGCCGCGCCTTCGCCTCCACACCAGCAATGCGAGCATTGGCAGGCCGGCAAGGCACACTGGCCAAAGCGCGGTGAGGGGGACGGGGCCCGGCCGGGTTGCTAGGTTGTCGATGAGCCAGCCGATCAGGGGTGCCCAGAGGGCGGCAGCCAGGGAGGACGTTTGGGATTCGATGCTCAAAAGAGTGGCGGCCCGGCGCTCGTCGCCATCGCGGTCGAAGCGGCCGATGTGGATGGGTCTCCACAGGTTTTGGAGGAGGCCCAGGGCGATGAACACCGCTACAGCCAGCCAGCCCAGACCTCCGCACAAGGCCACTGTCAGCAGGGCCATTGCAGCGGTTGAGAGTTGCTGGATTCGCCGCACGGCTGTTTCGGTGCCACCGCAAGCCCGCTCAAACTGATGAGCCCGGCGCGATGCCGCACTGGAGAGAAAATGCAGCAGCGCGTAGGCCAGTCCGCCGAGCACCGCGGTGCGCTGCCCACCGCTCATCGCCAGGTGCAGGGGCATGGCCACAGCAAACGCCTGCACCACCACTTGGAGGTAGTCTTTTACCACCGTGTAGCTGCCTTCCACCGCCACACTATCGGCTACCAAGCGGCGGATGGTTGCCTTGCTGATCACTTCCCGCAAGCTGTCTAGCAACGTTTGCCACGTTTCGCGGAGTCCGCCGCCCTTGGGGATGGCAGCGTCGAGCGAGGCCGGATAGGTGGCGAGGTTCAGGAGGTTGAGCGCGGCTGGGATGACGCTGAGGAGAAACACACTGGCGAAGCTACCGGTGAACCACACCAGTGCCGCAGCAATCAGTGACGAAAGCGCCGAACCCATTTTCGACCACGAGCGGGTGTAGCCATAAACTTGGGTGCGCTCGTCCTCCCGGCCCTGCTGCCGCAGCCAGGCGTAAATCAGCGCCTTGTGTGTGCCGTCCCGGAAGGCGTCCGCCGTGCCATAAAATACCATCCCCGCCATCAGCAGCAGGTTGTTGTTTGCAAACCCCAGCACCAGATAGGAAATGACGTAGCCAGCCATGCTCACGATCATGCAGCGGCGCCGGCCCAGTGCGTCAGCCAGCGCTCCAGACGGAATTTGGCTCAGGTTGCCGGCAATTTCCCGCAACGCGATGAGCCCGCCGATCCCCAGAAAGTCGAGCCCGCGTTCTCTCAACGCAAGAATGAGGAATGCCTCGAAAAACCGCAGGTTCTTGAGGAATCCGTAGAGTGAAAAGCGGGCGATCATGCAGGCGCCGAGTGATACGGCGGGTCCGGCCAATACTGTCAATTTAGCCCCCTCTGAGCGGAAAACAGGCATCTTGCCTGTGAGGGAAGTCAGTGCTTCCAGCCTGTCCGCGCATGAAACGACACGCTGGAAGCCCGTCGTCCATGACAGACAGGATGCCTATCCTCCCGCTACATTGACAGAATTGAGCAGGTCCTGCCTGGCCTTGTCTGTTCAAGGGGCGACTGCCCGCGGCATCACTTTGTTGCAAGCGCGGCTTCGATGGCGGCCGTGAGTTCGGGCGACTCGGGTGTGATGGCCGACTCGAAACGGCCGAGGATTTTGCCGTCCTTGCCAACGAGAAATTTCGTGAAGTTCCACTTGATGTCTCCGACCACCGGTGAGCCCTTGCCGACCAGCGCGCTGTAGAGCGGGTGGCGCTTGTCCCCATTGACCTCAAGCTTTTCAAAGAGGGGGAAGGTGACGTTGTACTTGCTGGAGCAGAACTGTTTGATCTCATCGGAGCTGCCCGGTTCCTGCCCGCCAAACTGGTTGCAGGGCATGCCGAGTACAGTCAACCCCTTGGCCTTATATTTCTGATAGACAGCTTCCAACCCGGTGTACTGCTTGGTAAAGCCGCACTTGGAGGCGACGTTGACGATGAGCAACAGCTGGCCTTTGTAGGCTGCGAGACTGCTGTCCTTGCCATCAATGTCCTTGAGTTTGATGTCGTAAATGGAGTCCGCGTGAAGGCTGGCGAGTTGACCTAACAAGAGCGTGGCGAGCAGGGTGAGTGTTTTCATTTCGGGGGACCATCGGCGGGGATGGGCGCTTGTCAAATCCGTCCCTCGTCGCGACATTCGGACGGTCCGATCGGACCATCCGAATGTCGCGGCCTGTGAGCCACGATTGGAATGATAGGCATGCATCTACTTTCACTGTGTTGCGGTTCCGGCAATGTGGACAAAGGGCGACTTGAATGCACGTTTTGGCAGTCGCCATGGCCGGGACATCCTGAGTCACTGATTTTTGCTTGCGTGGCGGCGGCGAGTCGGTGCACCATCGAGTATGAATCTAAAACCATCGCGAGTGGGTGTTTGGGTGTTCATCATCGGCTGCGGCCTTGGCCTCGCGCCATGTCCGGCGGCCCTTCCTGAGTTGAACGTGACTCCTTGGTACGGCCACTTTTTGGCGTTCTCCAATAAGAAGTTCACTTTCGGGTTCACAAGTCTTGCCGAGGGCAAGCTCACTCCATTGGGCCGGTCCGGCAAGCCGCTCAACTATCAATTGGTGCTGCCCCTCGCATTTTTCGTTGAGGAAGTGGAGCCAAACGGGCGTGTCGTCACTAAAAGGATACTGCCGACATCACTAACCACAGGCGACCCTGCCACGGCCAAACCGGGGAAAGTCAGCTTCCGGGGCAAGGTTACAGGAGGGGCCAGCTTTGAGGGACACGTCGAAGCTAAGCATGGTGTGGTGACGGTGGGTGGCCGGATTTTGGAGCGGGGCACTTTGACGAAATACCCGTTGCGTTTTGGCATTCAGGTGACTTTTCCGAGCATCTACCGGAGCGTGCCGCAACGCGACAAGCGGGAGGTCAAGGCATTTGAGGCGTTGCTCAAGAATGATCGGATATCGTTCGTCTGGAGCGACGGCAAACGGGTGAATCTCACAGGGCTGGGCAAAATAGCGGCGCATTCCGCCGCGATCAACGGCCCGGGCATCACCGAGCTGAAGGTGGCGCTCAGTGCCTATCAGGGGAGGATATTTGAGTTTGGAGCCACCCCTAACTCGCATATTGAGCTCTGGAATCGGCTCGAGCAAGCTGTGCATGCGGGCTTTGTGGTCAAGTGGTATTCGGATCCGTCTCACGATCCGGAGGGCAATGCACGCCTGCGGATGGAGGTGCAGTGAGTGATGAGTCTTGGCAGAGGCGTAATGAAACGTTACGATTCAGGGCGTCCGCGCGGCAGCGGATCCTGCTTTTCCTTGCCACGACCTCATGACTCAATCCACGGAGCCACCTAAGCCCCGGCCGCGTCCGGCGAGTCTGGCCGTGTGGATGAGTTCGAGTGTGGCGGTGTTTGTTTTGTTGGGATCCCTGTCACTTGTGCTCGCCTTTGAGCGGCACCTCGACCGAGAGGAACGGCAGGCATTTGAGGGCTTGGCACGCGTGAATGCCGGATTTTTGGAGCGTACGCGACTGCCACAAAGCGAGAAAATGGCCGCCCAACTCGGTGAAATCATCGGCGCCCGGGTGTTTTTCTGGCAACCAAAGACCGGCTTAGTGGTCGGCAAGCCCAATGATTCTGTGGATAGCGCCGCGTTGCGGATGGCCTGCGACGGCAAGGTCAAGGTGATGCCAGACGGGGCGTGGATGGTCGGGGTGTTAGGGCGTGACAACACGCGGGTTATTTTCCTGCGCCCGACGGCGCAGCGGGTGCAGGCGATGGATCGTGCGGACACCTGGCTGGCGCTGGGGGTGTTCTGGGTATTATCGTTAGGGCTGGGTTGGTGGTTGGCGCGGCGGGTGACCCGGCCGTTGCGCAGTTTGGCGGAATCGCTGCCACTGGTGGGCACTGAGTGCGAGTTGCCAGTGCTACCGGTGTCGCGGGGCGATGAGATTGGTCAACTGGCGCAGACGCTAACCCGGACTCATGAGAGTTTGCGCAACGAACGGGAACGTCGGCGCGCGGCGGAGCGGCACGCCATGTTAGGCAGGATGGCCACCAGCCTCGCCCATGAGGTGCGCAATCCTGTGGCGGCGATCCGGCTTCACGCTCAGCTGTTAGAGATAGCGACGCCGGACGAGGCAGCCATCTCGCGCGGCCTCATTGAAAGCGAAGCGGAACGCATCGAAGGATTGGTTAGCCAGTGGCTGAGTTATGCCAAACCCGCACCACCTGTACTCGCGGAACTGAATCTTCTAGAGGCACTTCGCCAGGCGTTACGCTTGATAGAGCCGCAGGCGCGGCATGCCGGAGTGCTGCTGGAGTGCAAAGTGGCGGAGGGCTCGCCAGGCTTGGTGATATTTGCTGATCGCCACCGCGTGCAGCAGGTGTTGGGCAATCTGTTGCTCAATGCGGTGCAGGCGATGCCACGCGGCGGCCAGGTGAGTGTGGGGGTGGAGGACGGCGCGGAGCGGGTGGCGGTGGTGATCGATGACGAGGGATCGGGGTTCAGCGCGTCGGCGCTTGCCAGGCTAGGTGAGCCGTTTTACTCCGAAAAGGAAGGTGGAATGGGATTGGGCCTGGCTGTGGTGAAAGACATTTGCGAGGCGCACGGAGGCGGTCTAACTGTCGAAACACGCAGCCGTGGCGGTGCCAGTGTGCATGCCGTGTTCGCCAAGGCGCCATGGGAATCTTCTAACAACACTATTCCAACCCACACCTTCACATCATGACAGCCCGTCCGATTCTCATCATTGAAGACGAACACGCCCTTGGCACTGCCTTGTCATTTTTGGTTCGGCGCATGGGGCATTTGCCCACATTGGCGGCCTCGGGTGGCACCGGCTTGGCGGCCCTGGCTGCGGACAAGTATGCGGCAGTGGTGCTCGATATTGGGTTGCCTGACATGAGTGGATTGAAGGTGTTAGAAAAATTGCGGCAAGTAGGTGATGGGGTGCCAGTTCTGGTGATCACCGCCCATGCCACCTTGGATCACGCCATCCACGCGCAGAAAAGCGGGGCGACGGCATATCTGACGAAACCGCTGGATTTGCGCCGGTTTGAGCAAACGCTCAGTGCGATGTTAGCCAGTGGAATGCCGCTGGTGGTGGACGTTGGGGAGGAGGTGGAAACCCGAGCGGCGACGTTGATTGGAGCTGCGCCGTGCCTGCGGGAAACCTTCATCGGTATTGCCCGCGCCTGCGCCGGTGACGTGCCGGCCTTGATCACCGGTCCGAGTGGGTCGGGCAAGACACTCAGCGCGGCGGTGATTCACGCCCACGGCCCACGGGCGAGCCAAGCATTGGTGTTTCTAGCATGTTCGCGGTTGGAAAATGCCGCAGGGCTGGATGAGCGCAGCGATGGCACAATCGTGTTAGAGGAAGTAACCGATCTGGCGCCCGCGCTGCAAACGCGTTTGGCGGCTTGGTTAGCCAACGCGCCGGGTGGTCGTCCGCGCTTGCTAGCCACATCCGCCCACGATCCGCGCGAAGCGGTAGCTGATGGCCGCTTGCGGGAGGACCTGTATTACGCGTTAAGCACGTTGACGATTCCCTTGCCGCCTTTACGCGATCGCAGCGGAGACATTCCGGCACTCAGCGCGTTTTTCGTCGGCGTGCGCGGCAACGCCCCTGCTCCCCAGCTAACCGCGCCGGTGCTAGCCGCGTTGCAGGCCTATCCATGGCCGGGGAATGTTCGCGAGTTACGTCATGTGCTCGATTATGCGGCCACTCTGAGCGGTGCCGGCCCGATGTTTTTGAGTCACCTGCCGGCGCATGTAGCAGCTGCGGTGGGACCGGTTGGTGGTGGCACGTCACCGGGCGAACTTGAGGCAGTTGTCGGCCGCTGGCTGGATGGCGAGTTGGCTATGCCTGAGGCCGAGCGCCCGAGCTACGAGGCGATGTTGGAGCGGGTAGAGGCGGTGATGTTGCGGTATTTGCTAGAAAAGCATGAGAACAAGCCGACGCATTTGGCAGCGGCTTTGCGGATGCATCGGGCGACGTTGCGGCAGAAGTTGCGGCGTGCCGGGTTGCAGAGGGCTGAGGAGTGAGCGGACATCTCGCGGAGCGAAAAACTGCCACCCTGCGCTCACTGCGGGCAATAGTTGTTCACGAGCAGAATTTGACGTGATAGGCCGGGCCATGTCATTCAAGGCGCGCCATGAAAGCAACTTCCACCTATCCATGTTTTGCCGTTGCAGGCTTGCTAGCCTGTGTGTTTCAGCCCGCGAATGCCGATGACAACGCGATACCGGTGCCGCGGTTCGGGGACTCGTCGGTGCCCCAAAGCCCCAGCACCCGGACCCATTCGTGGGAGTTGCCGCCGTTGACGGTGGTGGGTCAACGCGAATCGAGCACAGCCGACGACGATCTGGTGGGAAATTATGCCCAACCGAGGTGGACGACGGTGCGGCGTTTTTCGGAAGTGCGCACCTATGTGATTCCCCAGGGTCAGGTCGAGTTTGAATACTGGTTTTTTGACACCTTGCCGTCAAGCAACCAGTTGGATACCGCGAAATCGTTAGGTCAGTCCCGGCCGCAGCCGGAGATCAAGCAACAATACGAAATTGAGATGGGCTTGGGTCATCGCTTGCAACTCGATTTATATCTCGTCTATCTGAAGGATGGGACTAGCGGCACCAATCAACTCGACTCCACCAAGTTTGAGCTGCGTTATGCTCTTGCTGACTGGGGCAAACTGTGGGGCAATCCGACGCTCTACGGCGAGTGGACGCAGGCGGCGCGGGGAGCGGACTCGGTGGAGGCCAAGCTGTTATTGTGTGACGACATCAACCAGCGCTGGGCGTGGGCCAGCAATTTGGTGGCGGAACAGAAGACGGGAGACGCCCGTGATTTGGGATTGGAATGGAACAGTGCCCTAGCCTGTAGCGCGGTTGACCGCGTGCTGAGTGTGGGCGTAGAGACGAACATTGCCAATATCTCCTCCCGCACGGATCCCTCGACGAGCCATCGTGACAATCATTGGGAAATTTCCGCCGGACCTTCGATCCGCTACAATCCCATTCCCCAGGCACACGCCATTCTCAGTGAATTCATCGGTCTAAACAGAGACACACCGCAGGCCAAAACCGCTTTGGTCATCGGCTGGGAGTTCTGATGGACGTCAGATTCAGAACTCAATATTACTCAACCTTGCCAGTCGCGGCCCACTCGGTGCCGCGCTGGATAAGCTTTGAGACGTTAGGCGTGGTGACGGCTTTGCCGTCGTGTCCGAAGGTTTCCGAGAAGATCCGGCCTTTGCCATAGTCCGCAGTGAATGCGAGGGGTTCGACGGATTTGCTCCAGTCCGAGGCGGCGGTAACGAGGACATGGATGGGGGCGTCGCCCTGCAGTTTGGCATAGAGTTCGTCGTCTGTATCAAAATCGCCAAGGCCCTTGGTGATAGGATGATCCTTATCGGCGATGTTGGCTTTGAAGACGCTGCGTGGTCCGTGGCCTGATTGGCCCATGACCCAATAACGGCCGCAGAGTTGATGGAACTCGCCCCACTCCTTGAACGAGGCACTGGTAAGATGGGAAATGCACAAGCCCTTGCCACCCTTCACGTAGGCCAGCAGGTTTTGCTTGGCGGCGTCTGAGAGTGTGGGCAGCGTGGCATTGTAGAAGTGTAGAAACACCACATCGTAGGCCTTGATTGCGTTGGCAGACTCGAAGATGCCCGGATCCTCGCAAACCTTGACGTCGAATTTGCCTGCTGCCAGCAAGGTTTCGCGGATGGTTTGTGAGACGTCATGCCACGGGTGAACACTAACGTCATCGCCAGTGACGATGAGCACCTTGATTTTTTGTGGGGCATCGGCGGCCGGACAAACCGGGGCCAAGGAAAAAAAAGCCAGCCCTACCAAGGCCATGAGTGACGAGTGCATCAGAAGTTGCGGGTTCATAATCTTGTATAGGGCTGGCTGGATTGTCGGTTGTTACAGGGACTTGAGGCCGAGTGTGGCAGCGTCCTTGACAACTTTGGAGGGCGTGCTTGCGAGAAGCTTCTCGTAAGTGATCTTGGCGGCTGGTTTGTTGCCGGCCTTTACCAAGCGTTGTGCGCACAGCAGCGCGGCAGCTCCGACGGCAGCCTTGGTCGCAGGCACCGGCTTGGACATGACGAGAGCCTTGGCGGCTTCGATCGAACCGAGGTCTCCCAAGGCGGTGGCGGCAGCAGCGGCAACTCCCGCATCGCTATCACCGAGCAGGCCCGTGAGAGGGACCAGCGAGGACGCCTCGCCGCGTGCACCCAGCGAGCCAATCACACCGCTCTTGACCTTCGGGGTGCCTTTGGAAAGAGCGTCCGTGAGGGCTTTGGCAGCCTCGGGACCGGGGATGCGTTCCAGAGCATAACGAGCCATGTGGGAGAGCTTTTCGTCTCCTAACAGGGGTTCCAACGCTGGCACTGCGGCGGCGGTGCCGATGGTCTTGAGCGCGCGGCAAATCACGTCCTTGGCGGCGCGGGGAGCTTCGGCCTTGAGCGCCGCGATGAGGCGGGTTTCAAGTTCCTTGCGGGCGGCGGCATCGGTGTGGGTGGCTACGATGGCATCTTCGATGGGTTTAACGATGTTGGGTTCCATGCCCCAGTCGTAGGTTTTCAAGGCATCAAAGGCTTTATCTAACTGTTCTGACATAATAAGTGATCTTTCTTGGTAGAGATTTGGTTAATTGAAGTGGATGGCGGGCGGATCACAGCTGCCATGGTTCGCGGCGTGCACGATCGATGAAGCGGTTAGCCTCTTCATCGCCGACGAAGAGTTGTTTGGCGGCGTCCCATTTGAGGGAACGGCCCAAGGTGTAGGCGATGATCCCGAGATGGCAGACGGTGACGGTGTTGACGGCCAGTTCGATGTCGCGGAACGGCTTGCCGCGGGTTTTGATACATTCGAGGAAATCGGCACCGATGCCGCCCTTGGCGGCGTATTCCGGCACCTTTTTGGCTTCGCGTTTTTCACCTGGAGTGCCGTCCACTTGGTGTTGTCCCTTGCCGGGCTTGTTGAGAGTGAGTTCGACGCCGTTGGGATACTTGAATGAAAGCCATCTCTTGTCGCCCTCGACGGTCAGGATCACGTCGGTGGGTTGCAGTTCGCGCACGTCCACGGCGAAGGTGGCGCCACCGATGTGGTGGGCACCCCAGTCGGTCATGTTGCCGCCGGAATAATCCGAATAGGAGCGCCAGCTGCCGCCTTCGCAAGAGAAGTTGCCGTCGCAGCGGCTGTGATTGTAGGGTGCCCAAGGGGCTGGCCCAAGCCACATTTCCCAGTCCATGTTATCCGGGCATTTTTCTTCTGGCAGGTTGCAGGGTTTGGAGATGGTTCCCATTTCGACGTTGATCGCCTTGATCGGGCCGAGTTCGCCGCCCCAGCATTTTTGGACGATACCGCGGTAGTCTTCCAAGACGCGCTGGCTGCCACCTGAGACGACGCGGCCGTAGCGGCGTGCGGCTTCGACGACGAGTGCACCTTCGCGGAGGGTCCGGGTTTCGGGTTTTTGGCAGAAGACGTCCTTGCCGGCGCGGCAAGCTTCGATCATTTGGATAGCGTGCCAATGGTCGGGAGTGGCGATGTGGACAGCGTCGATATCCTCGCGGGCGAGCAGCTCGCGGAAATCCACATAGGCTTTGCAGTCTTTGTTGCCATGTTTCCCGTCAACCTGATTCTTGCGCTCGTCACGGACGTTGCCGCGCACGTCGCACACGGCGACGTACTGGACGAGCGGGTTGTTGAGGAAGTTACTCATGTCACCGCTGCCCATGTTGCCGAGGCCGATGCCTCCCATGACAATACGGTTGCTAGGTGCTGGCGTCTCAGCATTGCCGAGGGCACTGGACGGGATGATGGTGGGAAATCCGAGAGCGGCGGTTGTTAGACCGGTCGCTTTAAGGAAATCACGGCGCGTTGCTTTCTTTTCGGTAATGGAGTGCATGATCGGGACCCATAACGCCGATCCATTTATGGCTCTTTCAGCTTGCTTGAAAAAAAACCGATCTTTCTTTCTTCCCATCGTTGTTGCCACCAGAGAATCCCCTTTTTGGACGTCATGTCGCCACCTTGCCAAAAATTTTTCATTCTTGAGGCTTGGCAATTTGCTGGCATCGTTCACAAAAGGGGCATGTTCAGCGCCAGCCAACTCACCACCGAGCAGAAAGCCTCCCTTGTCGAATGGGCGGGCGAGGGAGCCACCATGTCCGACCTGCAACGCCGCCTCAAGGAGGAATTCCAGCTTGGGATCACCTATATGGAGA
>JBAXCM010000097.1:0-11619 GCA_037141475.1 Verrucomicrobiota bacterium
GATCACAAGTGACCGCTGGCCAAGGCGGACAAGTCCGCCCCGAGCCCAGAGCTGTGACATTTCACCGCACTCCAAACGCCACCCTTCCTGTCGCCAATCAAGCCCCGTGACCACGACCATGCCTCCTGGAAATTTTCCGTTACTTCTCACAAGAAGTGCTTTTCTCTGGCACCCTCGATATCACGTCCAAGGTGTTAGTCGAGATCAACAAGCTTGTTTTCCCTGGCGAGTTGAACAAATCTGTCGGGCTCTCAGCCGCCACTCCCGGCGACTTGTCGGTTCCGGCGCTTGGTGGTTGAAATCGTGAACAAACCGCAGAAATGAAAACTGTTATACGCATGCGACTTCATGAAAAAACAAGTGCCAACTTGGACGCTGCCTTCGCACCCAAGGGGGGCACGGGCGGATCGCCCGTATGTGCGCAGCAGAAGCAAACATCAGACGGAGTAACGGCGCTTCTCACGCTTTTAAAGCGTTTGGCGGGACGCCAAACGCGGTCGGCAAGATGCCGGCGCTCCCCGATATTGCGCCTTGTGCTCGTGCCAATCATGATGGCTCTAGTCGGTCTCGCACCGCTTGCCCGGGGCACCGCCGGGCCAGCCGCTCCGGTGGCGGCGGTCAACGGGCCGTGGTTCAAGCTGAACGCGCGGATCTTGTTCCAGGGCGACTCGATTACCGACCGGGAACGCAATCGCAATGACTGCCCGCACCTGCTTCTTGGGCAAGGTTACCAGTTCATCATCGAGAAGGTCATTGACGATGCCTGCAAACATGCACCCGCCGAGTTCTGGACTGCGGACGGGGTGCATCCAACCTATTCCGGTCACCAACTCATGGCGGATGAGTGGGTCAGGACGGTTACACAATTTTACAAGTAAGCAATCAATCATGAGAACAAAAGTAATGACCCTAAGTAACGCCGCCCGAATGGCTTTGGCCATATGTCCGATGATGTGTGCGGCGGAAGTTAAAGAATCTAAACCCGCCAACCCGCTGGATGCCTGCAATGTGGTGTGGGATTCGCCGAGCAAGGATTCCGGCGGCTCGATGCCGCTGGGCAACGGCGACATCGGCGTCAATGCCTGGGTGGAGGAGAACGGCGACTTGCTGTTCTTCATCTCCAAGACCGATTCGTGGACCGATAGCGGACGCCTGGTCAAGTTAGGCCAGGTGCGCGTGAAGGTTGATCCACCGTTGGCGGTGAAGGAAAGTTTCCGGCAGGAGTTGAATCTTCGCGATGGATCACTTCTGATAGAATCCAAAATCCAAAATTCAAAATTCAAAATCCGCCTCTGGGTCGATGCCAACCGGCCGGTGATTCACATCGAGGGGGATTCCACGCAGGACATGCAAGCGCAGGTCGGTTTGTATGTCTGGCGCACGACCGAGCGCGACATGCAGAAGGAATCGAATATCGGGTATCTCAGCGAGCTGAACACCGGACCGATCATGGAGAAGGCGGACACGGTGCTGCCCCAGAAGGACAACCGCATCGTCTGGTATCACCGCAACGAAGGAACCATCGTGCCGCTGGCAATGAAGCTCCAGGGCATGGAGAGCCTGCTGCCGCTGGTGCATGACCCGATCCTGCACAACACATTCGGCGGTTCTATCAGCGGCAAGGGCATGGTCCCCGCCGCTGCCGGCGAGGCGACACAGGCGCTCAAGACCGCGGCACCGACCCGTCGGCTGGATATTGCCATCCATCTGTTAGGCGCACAAACCGACACCGCGCAACAATGGGTGGACAAACTCAACGGCATCGTCGCCGAAGAGCGCAAGACTGGTTCGGACAAGGCTTGGCAAGCGCATTGCATGTGGTGGCAGGCGTTCTGGAACCGCAGTTGGATCCATGTCAAAGCACCGGAAGATGCCTCGCCGGCCACTGCAGAGCAGCTCACCGCGCGGCGGCTGGAACGCGACGACCTGCAACTAACCGGAAGCAGCGGCCTCTCCGGCCACATCCGCCCCGCAATCAGTGATGAGCCCGCCGGACAGTTGGTAACCCGGGGCTACGCCTTGCAGCGCTTCCTGCTGGCGGCTGCCGGCCGCGGCGCTTATCCGGTCAAACATGACGGCTCGATTTTCACGGTCAACAACCGGAATCGCGACAGCCTGATAGATGCGGATTACCGCGTTCACGGCGCCAACTACTGGTTCCTTGACGCGGCGACGACGATGTACGGGCCGATGCTGCGCAGCGGTGACTACGATTTGTTGATGCCGTTGTTCAAGATGTACTGCGCGATGGTGCCGATGGCCAAGGAGCGCACGAAGCTGCAATACCATCACGATGGGATCTACATCCCCGCGACGGTCTATGCTTGGGGTACCTATCAGGAAAACGAGTACGTCCGCTGGATCTGGCATGGCGGCCTGGAGCTGACCGCGAAGATGCTCGACTACTGCGAGGCCACCGGTGACGAGGCATTCCTGCGCGAGTCGGTGCTGCCGCTGGCAGATGGCGTGATCACATTCTACGACCAACATTGGAAGCGCGACGACAATGGCAAAATTCGGATGGATCCCGCGGCTGCGCTGGAATGTGCCCACGAGGCGGTGAACCCGCAGCCGGAGATCGCCGGCTTGCGTTACGTGTTGCCGCGTCTGTTAGCCTTGTCGGAAAAGGTCACCACCCCCGCCCAGTGCGCCGCCTGGAAAAAGACCCTGACCGATACACCGGAAGTGCCGATGGCGACACTGAAGGATGCTGCCGCACCCGCGCAGCTCGCCATCTGGAAGCTGCCACCCACCGAACGGCCCGAGGTAAGGATGAAAGATGAGGCGGACAAGAAGATCCTGATTGCGGCGGAGCTGATCAAGACCTGGCAGGGCGATGAGGTTCCGGATCTCTATGCGGTATTTCCCTATCGCCTCTACGCCTTTGACAGCAAGGACGCCGACATCGGCCGTCGGACCTTCGAACGATGGAATCCGGCCATGCCGCGAAACTCCTACCCATGGGAAGGAAAGGCGGGCGGTTGGCGCTTGAGTCCCATCCAGGCCGCCTTCGTCGGCAAGGCCGGACAGGCCGCCAGCATGGTCACCTCGAATTTCGCAGCGCATGATCCCGGCAGCCGCTTTCCGGCGTTTTGGGGTCCCGCTCAAGTCGGCATCAATGACCAAAGCCACGGCGGCGTGGCGATGACCGCTTTGCAAGCGATGCTGATGCAGGTGGTCGGCAAAAAGATATATCTCTTCCCGGCCTGGCCGAAAGACTGGGATGTGAACTTCAAGCTCCATGCGCTCTATAACACCACCGTTGAAGGCGAGCTGCGCTGCGGCAACGTGATGTCTCTCAAAGTCACGCCCGAGTCCCGCAAGGCGGATGTGGTCAACATGCTAGATAAGTGAAAGCCACCACACAAAATCTCTTCAAGTGTCGGATTTCATCGCCATCCATGCTCGGCACTGTAGCGGCGGTCTGTGACCACCGATGCCCAAGTGCGGCCGTATGGGATCCGGTGACCGGCACGCAGCGGGCGCTACCGCAATTCGTGACGAAGGACGGCCGCACGTCCATTCCACTGCAGTTCGAGCCCTACGGCGGGCTGTTTGTGGTGTTCCGCACCAATTTCGAGTGCGGCGGCTCGCCACCGCTTTCAGCCCATGCAACGGCGAATGAAAGCACTATCGGAACGCAACTGAATTTCGCAACCTTCCAATCTATCCAAGAACTCACCGGCCCGTAGACCGTCCAGTTCGATCCGAAATGGTTCTATCCGGTCGATAACCTACCCGCCGCCTCGTCCAGTTAGTCCGCGTGCTATCAAAAGAGGACAGATCGGTGTGTTACGACTTCAACCAACGGCTCTTCGTTTTATCATACGCAGACGTCCCCGGACATCCGTCCGCTTGCGGCTGCCTGCCTCACCCGTTATCCTCCGTCAGCTCCTCCGCAATACCCGTCCTTCAATTTTTTCCTTTTTTATTGCTAGACCCGCTGGAATCTGCATTTTCCACCTAACTCGGTACTCCCAATCCCTCTCAACCCACAAATCCCTCTCCAATTCATCTCCATGCCCGCCCCCGATACAGCCTTCTGGAAAAGCAAACTCGCCGCATTCCTCCACGACCCGCCTAGCAAGTGCGTGGATATCTGAAGGGCAATTGGCTACCGAGTTGGATCGATCAAACCAACGGGGATGTCATGCTTCTTGACGGACCCGGGGAAAACGCTGCACGCCGCCGCAGAGTGCCTCCCGGCAAACCCATCGCCGCCACTCTGGTAGCTGCCGTCACCGGCAAGTCATTGCCAGTGACCGGTTGGGCGCTGCCCAATGGCACCGACCGCGATCAGGGCGGTGCTAAATCCACCCATCTGGCGGTCCCGGCCGGCTCGATCTACTACTTCGAATGCGATTCTGCTGAAGCCGCCACCACCTTCGCCGCCGCCCTCAACTGGCACGGCACCAGTCCGGGCACAGACATTCAAAACCGCCGCTCCACCCTCATGGGTGAAAAGGGCTTCGGCCTCGGCGTCTGCGGCACTTGGAAATTCCATCCCTGCAGTGCTCCGTGACGGTCGCACAGCCCCCCACCTTGACATGCCGCCGGACCTTAGCTAACCTAGCTCACCATGATCACTGCCAACATGCACGAAGCCAAAAGCCGCCTTTCCGCCCTGGTCAAGGCGGTCGAGGAAGACGGCGAAACCGTCATCCTTTGTCGCAATGGCAAGGAGGTTGCCGCAATCCAGCCATGGCCCCCTGCCACACAGAAGGTCAAACGCCTGCCCAAACCCACTCCCTCCCTCAAGGTAAAGTTCGCTCCCGGCTATGATCCTACCGAGGGGGCCTCAGAGGAAGAATGGCCATCTCAATACCGATGATCTTATTCGACACATGCACCCTGCTTTGGTTTTCCTCAGACCAAGCCAAACTGAGCCAAGCTGCGATTTCTGCTTGGGAAAATTCCAGCGACAGGCGTTATTTCAGTTCCATCTCAATGTTTGAGATCGCCCAGAAAGTCGCTATCAAAAAACTCTTCTTCCCTCAATCCCTATCAAAATGGCGGCAGGAATTGACCCGGCTTTTCTTACTCGAGGAAATCCCGGTGGACTCCTCCGTCGCTTTCAAGGCCGCCGCGCTGCCTCCCATCCACAAAGACCCCTTCGATCGCCTCATTATCGCCACCGCCTTGATCCACAAACTCACTATCGTCACCTGCGATGAGAAAATCATCCAGTACCCGCGCCTCAAAACCCTCTGGTAACGACATCCCCGGACATCCCCTCTCCTGACAAGCCCCTCACTTCACGCTGCAATTTTCCATCCGCTATGGTGAAACTGATCTGATCGCCGTGGACCGGCAAAAACTCAACCTCGCCGTCATCTCATGCAAGACCAGCACCGAGCATGTTTCCACCCTTGAGCACTTGTCATCATGGCGGGACCGGGCACGCACCTTGGGCGACTCCCACGCATCAGGCCACCTATGCCTGTTCCGCGCCAAATCCCGTGCCTTGGCAGCAATTTCCACGCCAAAGCGACCTCAAATTTCATGCCATCCACCGGACCCCAGTCGAATTCATCGTTGTACGACACCCGTGCCCATCGAGGCACCGTACCCCACGCGTGAACAACCCGCAAATAGCGCCTTCATTTCACAGCGTCCTTTCCGCTTTTTCGCCGCGCTCCAAACTCCGACGTGAGCTATCGAGCTCCGAGCAGGTGGACATTCTCATCGGCACCGATTGCATCTCAGAAGGACAAAACCTTCAGGACTACGATTGCGTCATCAACTACGACGTCCAGTGGAACCCCGTTACCCTCATCCAGCGCTTCGGATGCATCGACCGCATCGGCTTCACCAACAACCGCCTCAACAAACGTGACCACTACCTGGAGGCCATGGCCAAGGTCTTCCACCTTGATCACCCCAAGCTCTTCATGGGTGCCCCTCGGCTTTTCAACACCAAGCTCTGGTTCCACGGCCCCACAATCCTTGCCCTGTTCCGTGCCCTCGCCGAACTCCAATCCCTCAAAACCAAAAAAAACCGCACCCGTTCCTTCGCCGACAAGGCCACCCTCAATTCGGCCATCAAAACCGCCATCGAACGCATCAAAACCGACTTCCTTCCCCCCACAGAACTTGATTCTTGCGAAACTGTGAAACCGTGATACACATAAAGCCATGAAAAACATCACCCTCGCCCTAGATGAGGAAACCTACCGCAAGGCGCGCATCGCCGCCGCCCGGCGCGACGCGTCTGTGTCCTCCCTTGTAAAGCAATACCTCCTGACCCTCGCGGCAACTGAGACCACCACCCAACAGCCCGCGCATGAACTGGACACCTTGCTCGCGGAGATTGCCAGTCGTCACCCCGGCTTCTCGTGCCGTGACAATCTCCCCCGCGAAGCCCTTTACGAAAACCGCCGCTAATGCCCTTCGTCGATACCAACATCCTCCTCTATGCCATTTCCACACAGCCGGAGGAGGCGGACAAAAGCCAAAGAGCCAAAGCAATCTTGAACGATGCCGACCTCACTCTCTCGGTCCAGGTGCTACAGGAATTCTACGTTCAGGCCACCCGTCCCACCCGCGCCGACCCCTTGACCCACCAAGAGGCCACCGCGCTCATCCAATACTGGCTGCGCCACCGCATCGTCTCACTCACCGTGCAGGTCATGCAGGATGCCCTCGACATCAAGAAACGCTACCAAACTTCTTATTGGGATGCCGCCATCCTCGCCGCCGCCGTCTCCGCAGGCTGTTCCGAACTCTTGTCCGAAGACCTCAACCCCGGACAAAACTACGACTCCGTCCGCGTCATCAACCCATTTTTGAAAAACTGATTCCATGTCCTATCCGAAAGTCCCACAACAAATCTCCGATCCCATATCGGAAAACCTCGCGAAACTGGCCGAAATTTTCCCGGCGGCAGTCAATTATACGGGGGCCTTTGAGCTTGGAAAAGATGCGGATTCGGTGGAGAGTACGTTTCTAAATTGGATCAAGCTCTCATTGACTGAATGAACAATGTACTGATGAAGCGATGATGAAGAAGCACCTGAGACTATCAAGTTTATTTCGCGCTCTGATTCTTTGCGCGTTCGGGTATTTGCTTGCTGTTTTGTCTTGCAGTAATGAATCGTGGCTTGACAAAAAATCTGGTAGAATTGAGACACGTTGCAGACTGTGGCCATTTTCGAAAAGTTGGAATCACGAAGACCGTGCGTTTGAACTATACTTCAGTAAGTTCTCACCGCCTCATGACGTTGCTAATTGGAGCTTAGTAAGCAAAGAATCGTTTTTTTTCAACTCAGACGAAAGTTACACGGAAGCGGATTCTCATCTTGCGTCGCAAAGGTATATAATACAGGCGGACCTGATTCATGGCTTCAACCAAAGTGATAGGGCGCTGATTTCGAAAGAATACTTTAGTCGGCTCAAGAATAGCGGGATATCAGCAGCCAGGGAATATGCGGCTTCTCTTTTGGCTAACGGTCTCCCAGAAGGGGGTCCATGATCCGAATATGAGCCCGAGCGCAACCAATAGAGAATGGCTTGCTCAACGATATTGAAATCTGGAATTCTTCGTCGCCTGCCCTCCCGCCAATCATCAATGGAACTGGCGAGACGGGCTTGGTTCAATCGCCTTTCAAGTTCGGCTTTCACGCCGCGACGGCCGGGGCCTTGGCATTTCCAGCGCCAGCTTCCGGCGCATCCTCCGAGACGCAGCGTCGTAAGCGCTCAATGAGTGGGCGTCGGAAGCTGCTTGCTGGGTTTGCGTAGATAGATACACAGGTGTCCGGCAATCAACAGGTAGTCATCCTCCGGATCGCTGAACTCGCCCACATGCCCGAATGCATGACCTGAGTGGGGATTGAGAATGAGAGATTTTCGAAAAATATGGTCGGACGTGCAGAAAAATGGCTCATCTGAAGCGCTTATCCCGTGTCGCGACACATTAGGCGGTCCGACTGAGATGCCCCCAAGGTTAATGGGTTTTCCCTGGAGGATGATCAGTCGGGCCGCTTTCTTTTGTGCAGCTACCATGACCGTCTTGCCATGAACCTCAATCTCGACCCGGCTGAAACCGCCCGCCTTGACGCTCTGGCGCAGCAGGCGACTGGCTATGCCCTGCACATGATGCGCAGCACGGCTAGTGTCCCGCCGACGGTGATTGCCGACACCAACGACGGCTTCATTTTCTGCATGCCATCCGGGATGCCCGACGAGGCGGCAAAGGACCGGTTTGCTGACATCGCCAGATTCCTTGCCATCGCCTACAATGCGCGTGCCATCGTGATGGTGGCCGAAGCATGGGTGAGGATGGCCAAGCCCGGCATCCAGCTCGATACGGACACGCCTCCGTCGCAGTCACCGGACCGCCAGGAGATGGTTGTGCTGATGCTGGAAGGCGAGGCGCGCAGCGCCACCGGCTTGCTGCCGATTGTGCGTGATAATTCCGGTTTGTTCCGGAAATTTGGACAAAGCCCGGCGCTCAATTTCACCTCCACCTCGGGCCGCTTCACCGGACTGATGCCAAAGCACGTGCCAAGTGCCAGCGAAGTGGCCATGGCCAAGGCTGAACTTTTGAGGCTTGGGATGTGCGTGTTGAACCAGGGACTGGATTCGTCGCTGAATTGATTGGCTGTCCCGCAGCCACGGTGATGACGCAGCCTCACGCTTCGGCGTCGGCTTCACCTCCGCCCGTCGTACCCCAAGTGGGAGCCCTCGCGGTTGTGCAGAGATCGTCCTCCGCTGGTCAGGACCCGCCGGATTCTTCAAGTTGAGCTGACCTCATCGGCGTCAGGACCTTTATCATCCCTGACCGGTTGGGAACCCAGCCAGGAGTCGAGCTATCCAATCAAAGGGGCCAGTTCACTGTAAATTCAGTCTTCGACGATGATTCGGAAGCCGACGTTTGAGATTTTTTGCCAGGCGGGATAGGTTTGGCGGAAGCCGGAGCGGGCGTGCACCGGCCGATCGTACCACGAGCCGCCGCGCACGGATTTTTTGGCCGCAGGGTTGGCATCAGGAGCATCTGCTGTGGCTTGATAGGGGTAGGGGAGATAGGTGCTGCGGGTCCATTCCGCGACGTTGCCGGCCATGTCCTTGAGGCCCCACGGATTGGCTTGATAGTGGCCGCAAGGAGCCAAGTGCAGGACTCCGTCATTGAATCGCTCGTCTTTAGGGACGAAATCCACGTCCTTGCCCGGGTTTTTGATCGGCTGTGGATCCACGCCGCTGACAGCGAGTTTCTTGAGCGAAACGTCACCAAGGTTGGCGAGTTGGGAGAAGTCGGTATCCAAATCGCCGTACCACAGAGGGGTGGTGCTGCCGGCTCGGGCGGCCCACTCCCACTGGGCTTCGGTGGGCAGGGTGACATGCTTGCCGCTGCGTTGTGAGAGCCAGCGGCAGAAGTCCATGGCCTCGTTCCAGGTCACGCGGATGACCGGCAGCTCGGGAAAATCCATCAGATAGCCCGGCTTTACTTGGTCCTTGTAGTGCATGTCGTAGTAGCCGTTGGCATGTAGGGCGTTGAACTGCTGGTACTGTTCTAACGAAATTTCGGTGGTGGCCATCCAGAAAGGTTTGCGGATGGCGACGTTGGAAACGGGATACTCGTCGGGATAGCCGTTGATATCTCCCATGGCGAACTCGCCCGCCGGGATGCGCTTGAGTTCCAGCAGGTTGCCATCGCCCAGATCGAGCTTCATTTCAGTTGTGCCCAGAGATTTTTGCATTTGGGCCGCTTGTTCTGCACTGAACGGCCAGTTAGCCACGGCGGGCACGGGAGGCTTTTGAGGCATCGGTGGTGGCTGGATGAATGTTTCGGTTTTCACATAAGGATTGGGGATCGCTTCGATGTCCTCGTCGATGGCAGCGTACTGCTTGAGCATTTCATGGCGGCGTCTTTCGAAATCCTTGGGAATGCCGCCAACCTCGTGCCAAGTGCCCAAAGCTGGCACATTCAGATCGATCCAAGTGATAAGTCGATCCCATCCCTCGGCATCTAACTTCACATTGTAATGGCCTTTTTGCAGCATCTGGATCAAGTCACTGGTATCGGCATGAAACTCCAGCGGCGTGAGCGTGTGGTAGTCGCCCTCGGGTCCGTTGCGCCGCACAAACGGATGCAAGGCATTGTAGGATTTGGGGAAATGACCGCTCGCATCATCGAAGCGCGGCCGCTCGGGGTGCTTGTCGTTGTGACAGCCGACACAGTACTTGTCTAATACCGGTTGCACTTCGCGGATGAAACTAAAACCGCGGGTCGGGCCACGCCAGGGTTGCAATTTGGCGGGCGGCAGTTGCGCCGCCTTGGTGAGCTTCGCAGCGGTGCCACCGCTATTCTGGTCGTCGTGGCAGCCGACGCAGGAGACGTGTTCGCCCGGCATGCCAACCATCCAACTGCGCTTGAGTTGCAGCGCTTTGCCCTCGGCGTCGAGCGGTTGCAACGACACCGGGGTGTTGGCCGGAATCTCAAAATAGCTCGAGCCATCGGGGTGCACCGGCACGGTTCCTAACAACCGGCGAACGTCCCACGGGCCTTCCATCCCGATGCAGTAGTGGCCGCCCATATTGCGGTAGGAATACTCGTATTGATAGACGCGTAATGCCTTGACGGTGCCGCGTGGCACACCGGGCAAACCGCGTCCGGTGTAAATGTCTTGGATGGATACCGTGGCGGTCTTTTCATTTAAGCGAACCTTGTCCGGGATGACTGGCGGGGTGGGGGTCTTGCGCAGCGGGATGGGCTCGAGGTAGGCGTAGCCTGGCTCCTCGCGCAACAGCACCCGGTTGTCGAACACATCCACCAGATAGATGCCCCAGTTGGCATTGCTGCGGGGCTGGCTGGCCACCAGAAAGTACTTGTCGGCGATGGGTAGCGGATGGAGCGACTTCGGCCAAAAGTCGCCGGCGAGCTGGTCTTGGATTTTGTCCTCGACGGGTTTGCCGTAGCCGGGGATGCGTTGGACCGCGCCGGAGTTTTCCTGGCGGCCGCTCGTTAGGTCAAACAATACCATTTCGCCCATTCGCGGGGCGCCGTGGTGGCCTGAGACGATACCGACGAATTTTCCCGTCTGGCCGGGCAGGGGTTTGGCGTAGAATGTGCTGTTAGGCCAATAACTATTACTTCCGTAGTACTCGATTTGGTTGCTGCCATCCGGGTTCATGGACATCAGCACGCGGCTGAAGTAGTGGGCCGAGTCGGTGTATTCCCAGCGTAGAAACATTACCCGTCCGTCGGGCATGAGTGCCGGATACCAGTCATTATCCTGCTCGAAGCACAGCCTGCGGACTGATTTGCGATCGGAGCTGAGCAGGTGGAGGTTGGCGACGTAATCGGCGCCACCTACGCAAGGAACGCCGACGAACGAAGATGTTGAATCGAAGATGATGCGGCCGTCTGGTAGATAGATGCCGTTGTAGTTGTCGATGTCAGCATCCTTGTCCGGGGTGACCCGGGTGGGGGTTGTTTCGCCTAACTTCAACTCGAAGACCTGCCAGCGGTTGTTGTTGCCGATGGACGAAAATAAGAGTCTGTCGGCGTCGAAGTGCAGATTGACGTCGCCGACAAACCAAGGTTCGGCCGGTTTGTAAACCGTGGTGGGCGGGGCGTTTCCTTTGACTTCGAAACGCAGCAATTCGTTTTCAATGCGGGGT
>JBAXCM010000098.1:0-11594 GCA_037141475.1 Verrucomicrobiota bacterium
AAACCTTCCCGGCGGCGATGAAGTCGTCACTCGGCGCTACGAATTTTACAAATATGTAGGTCCGCTCGATGCTGAAACTGGCGAAGCCATGGGCGACCTGGTTGGGGCAGACGGGCTTCACGGATCGGGGAGTGTGACGTATGCGGATCATTTCGATCTGGGCACCTATGAATGGGTCACGGTGACCACTGATATGTCCACCGTTCTGGTTGTCGGCGATTTCACCGGTTCACAAATGGCGGCCGTGGATGTTGCGGCACCGGTTGGGCTGATCGACCATTGCGGCGATGGCCGGATCAACACACCCTTCGCCGCACGGACGGTCGTTGTGGAAGGGGCGCATCCGTTCACATCCGTGAGAACCGGCGATCTGCCCCAAGGCATGAACTTCAATGAAATTACCGGCGTGCTCGACGGCACGCCAATTGTCAGCGGCACCTTCACATTCAAAATCACCGCGTCCGACGGCATCAACCCCGACGTGGCCAAAAACTACACGCTCACCATTGCGGCCGCCGACGGCGTCCTGGCACCGGCGAGTTTGCTAGACACGGCCGATTCCCCCATCGGCAGCGGCACAACCACGGGCGATGGTTCGTATGATATCGGTGCCAACGCCACAGCCACAGCCACGCCCGCACCCGGCTTTGTGTTCCTCAATTGGACGGACAATAGCGTCGTGGTGAGCAGCGACCCCAACTACACGCTCGCCATGAACGTGAACCATTCGCTGGTCGCCAATTTCGTGCCAGTTGTTGTGCAATGGAACATCACCACCAGCGCGGCACCGGTCGCTGGCGGCACCACCACTGGCGATGGCTTGGCTAACGACGGCAGCAGCGTCACCGTGGTGGCCACGCCCAACGCGGGCTACACATTCACTAACTGGACAGCTGGCGGAGTGCAAGTGAGCGCAGCGGCGAGTTATACGTTCACCGCGAGTGCGGACGTCGCATTGGTGGCCAATTTCACCGTGATCCCGACCTACGCCGTCAGCACCAGCGCGGCTCCACTCGCCGGCGGCTCTACCAGCGGCGGCGGCAGCTATCCCAGCGGCAGCATCGTCACCGTGGTGGCCACGCCAAATGCGGGCTATTACTTCGTCAACTGGACAGAAGGCGGCACCCCGGTGAGCAGCTCCGCGAGTTATGCATTCAACATCGCCGCAGCCCGAACACTGGTGGCCAATTTCTCCCCAACCGGTGTCATCCTGCGCACGATTGCCACCAGCGTAACGCCCGCCGCCAGCGGCACAATAACAGGCACCGGAGTGTATGCCGATGGGTCCAGCGTCACCGTCGTGGCCATACCAGCCTCAGGTTACAAATTTTCCAACTGGAAAGAGAGCGGTTCCACAGTGAGCACGTCGGCGAGTTATACATTCACTGCAACGGCGAATCGCACACTGGTGGCCAGTTTCACAATCTCATGGTCGATCACCGCCACCGCGTCACCGAGCAATGCCGGCACCACCGAGATGGACAGCAACTCCTACAAGGTCGGTGATACCGCACAGGCACGGGTCAAAACCACCGCCGCAGGCTACCAATTCGTCAACTGGACCGAGAATGGCGTGGTGGTCAGCACGCAGACGACGTATTCGTTCCCGGCCACCGGCAACCGCAGCCTCGTGGCGAATTTCCTGCCGACCTATCAACTTGCGGTAAGCAGCTCATCGGCTTCGATGGGCACCGCAAGCGGCGGCGGCACATTCGTCAGCGGCACCAACGTCACCGCTACCGCCGCAGCCAAACCAGGCTACATCTTTCTGAACTGGACCGAAGCCGGAACAACCGTTAGCATATCCCCGAGTTTTGCCTTTCCCCTCCTCGCCCGGCGCAATTTGGTCGCCAACTTCGCGCTCGGCTTCACCGTGGCCGCATCACCTTCGTTCGCTCCGGGCGGATCAGTCACCGGATCCGGCAACTACGCCACGGGTGGAGCCGTCACGTTGATCGCCACCCCGGCGGTTGGCTATCAATTCACCAACTGGACTGAAGGCGGCACCGTCGTGAGCAACGGCTCTAGTTATGGGTTCACGGTCGGCGCCGACCACACGCTCGTGGCCAATTTCCTCCCCGTCATCAGCATCATCAATACCCCACCAGGCGTCCTCGGCATCGCCTGGCCGGTCTCCGCGACCGGTTGGATCTTACAGGAAAGCCCGGACTTGAGACCAGCAAGTTGGGTGGCATCCGCGCGACAAGTGACAACCAGTGGCTCACAAAACCAAGTCTCAGTTCCCAACCCCACCGGCAACCTGTTCTTCCGACTCATCCATCCATAAGAACCTATCCCAGCGTTTGACCCCGGATAGTCACCGGGTCGAGCAAGTTCAATTCCCTGAGCCTCTTATGATCGAGCAAACTACGGTCGCCGAAGCAGTGAGATCCGGCGGACATCAGCGCTGCCATCCGTGGCCGGAAAGTTCAGACGCAGTTGTCTCATGGCACCGTGATAGTTCGGGTTCTCGCTAAGCTTCAACGCATATATGTGCATCTTGCCATCACCCTGCACAGGGAACGGGATAACGATGGCTGGTGCCGGCGGAAAGTCCTTGTGCCTCGTCTCGTTTGCTGCTCTCTGTGAGGCATCCTGGGGCTCCCATGCCGGAAAGTCAGTGCGCTCGGCCAATCCAAACGGCTGAATCACCAACTCGGATCTTAACTCTAACTCCCCCGAGCCACTCTCAAACGAGGCCTCTATCTCAAGCACCGGAGCCTCCTCCGCAGCCCAATATATCGCGTCCGACACCATCGCACCGATTGGAACCTTCTGATACGTCACCTTCAACCCGTCATGGATCGGCCAACCGGCATCCTTGCCATTTTCATAAACCCATCCTAACCGATCGCTTGCAAACTCCCATGACACCCTCTGCGGCGGCTGCTTGCGGGCATAGTCCCGAATCTCATCCAAACTGCCGACAATAATATGTGTCCGGTATGTCCAATCCATGTTGTGGTCTAGAATCCGCCTAGCAATCGGCGACAAATAGCCGGTTTGCCCATCGGTCGGTCCGCCCTTGCCCTTGAGTGGATCGCCACCAGAAAAGCCGCCCGTCATCGTGCAGGTATCCGGCTGGAACAGGCCCACACCCGTGCCACCATCGTTGACCAAGGCCGCCCAATGTTCGGGTGCGTAAAACGTCTCCCACGGCCACCCCTTGTTATCGTCTTTTCCGACCACAGTTGCTAGCACTGCTCCACTGCGCGGATGATCCCCGATATAAGTAACGAGGCGATACCACGGCCCGTTGGTATAAAGCGCAGGCATCTCCTGATGCCGCGCCGGGTACTGCGTGTGATCGGCCCGCTGATTGATGATGCGTGCCTCCATTAGGATAGCATTGCCGCCAACCAACCGATAAGTCGCCTCAAACACGCATTCCGCAGGCAAATTCGGATGCGGCCACTGCATCGGAACACAGCGTGCCCGCAGAAAATCGGGACCATGCTCAAACGCAATGGTCTTTGACGCAATTCGTCCCACACTGCCCGCCTGGATGGGATTCCAACCGAGACCCGCCCACTCAGGTGTCGGTTTCTCGCCGTTAGGCCCGATGAATGGGACCGGCCCGCTATAATAAGAGAGCTGGATCTGCCGCCCCCAATCGCTGCTGTTGATCATGTTGCCGCTCTTGAGTTGTTTGTCCTCGAGATACGTGACCGCCCCGCCAGCCTGCAGGTTGATTCCAAGTTTCAACCGCGCGTTCTCCAGGTATCGCATCGGCTCGTTGCCAAAATCATAAGGCGCTAGGGAAGCGACTGGGGGTTGCTTCCGTGCATCCGGGGACTTCGCCCCAGGTGGGCCATCGGCACCAAGATCCGCAGCCCTCAGCGTTGCTGGCTGTGCCAACAAGAGGCTCGCTAGAATCGCCCGGACGACGGGTTTGAATAGGGTTGGCAAACCTTCCATGGATTTCAATTGAGTTACTTGGTGATGGTTAGCTTGGTTGGCGCGGAAGTGATTTTCAATCAAGGGATGGTGATGAGCCCATCCGCATCGGCCTTGCCTGCCCCAACCGATGAGCCCAAAAACGTCAGGGGAAAGGCGAAGCAGGATGGCCGTTGCAGTTGTCTGATCCGGAATACCCGTCATGGCGCAAGTAGGCCTTTGTCATCGCATGGGCTTGCGCCGTCTCTTTCTCCCATTGGCTCCGCAAGGCAGGCAGGTTCCTATAACTCTCACCCGGAATCCAAAATGTGATATTCGCTCCACCCCAACTTGTGTCTAGCAAACCAACCGGAATCTTCAACTCCCGCGTGAGTTTTCTGGCAAAATAATATCCTGCCGCCGTGAAGCCACTCGCCGCCCCGTTCTCGCAGACAACCCACGACGCCTTCACGTCACTCTGCGGAGTCGCCGCCAGCGTGTGCTCGGCCTTGACCCGGCGAAACGTCGGAATACTCGCGGTTCTCCCCTCTTCCGGGTTGCACCAGTTCAACTCTGATTCCATGTTAGACTGACCACCACAAAGCCAAACCTCGCCGACGGGGACGTCTTTGAATGTTACCGAGTTGCGACCAATCACTGTCATCTCGCGACTCTCGGCACTCGCCAACATAGCCGGCAATTTGATCGCCCAATTGCCAGATGCATCCGCTGTAGCCGTGGCGGTGGCCCCGGCAAAAGACACGCTAACCATTTCACCAGCCTCCGCCCAGCCCCACACTGGCACCGGTATTTCGCGCTGCAGCACCATGTGGTCGCAAAAAACGTTAGGCAGGCGCACCGCAGCGGAAACGGCCGCCGGCATGAGCAAGAAGCATGCGGCACGCCACCAGCGATGGCACGGATGCTTGGGCAACAAGCTGCGGAGACATGAGATATCGGAACAGCCGACCTCTGTTGCAGGGATCGGTGATGGAGAATTCATTCGAGAATTTGGTTCTAGCAAAGATTTGATGATTCAAGATATATCAATCGTGATGGGTGCTCCGGGGCACGGTGGTCACCTCCAGCGCAGGGGCGCTGCGCTCCGCTCCCCAGCGCGGATTGGTGGTCATTTCCGGGTTGACCATTCCGTAGAAAACACCCTTACTGATCGTTCTGGCATTCAGCTCGATGTCGCCGATGAGTCGCACGGTACCAGACAGGTCCGCGCCGCGAATACTGTTCATCACCGCCGCAATTTCGGCCTTGCCATGAATGCGGGAGTGGTCCTCCTCTATCAGCGTCAATGCACTCAGGCGTGCCTCCTCATTGACCGTGCCACCATACACGGACGCCTCGTCCTCGACGCACGCATTACCACCAATGATTCCGTTGCCAGTCACCAACGCGTGACCTCGGATGACGGCATTGTCGCTGACCTTCGCATTGCCCGATACCACTGCTTGATCGTTGATTTTGGCCTTGCCTAGCACCTGTGCCCGATCCAGCACCATCGCAGCGGGTCCGACAAATGCTGATGCGTCGGCGTGGGCTGTGGCATCCACCCAGCCACCGCCATTGGAGTGGGCTTTCCCCTTGCGGCCGATGGTTTTGGCGAGAGGGGCTGGATCACTGCCGCGCGGATGACCACCGCGGATCTCCACCATCCATGGATATCTATAGATGGTATAATACATCTGATCCCAGAAAATCCGCTGGTATTCCGAGGGGGTGGCTACCACAACCAGCCAAACTTGTTTCTCGTCAGCACGGAGAGGAAAGACCAGTTGCGAGGACGCACCGCGTTGCAAGGCGCTGTAGCGGGGCTTGCCTTGGTCATCGACGGCCACCATCCCCCACCGCCAATCCGAGTTGGGCGCTGGCACGCTTTTGGGTTCGTTTTCAAACTTCTGATCGAAGGTGGCGACGTTAGGGGCACTCTGGACGAGGCCACGGAACTGGACGGCAACGCTGCGCACATTCCCGCTTTCATCAGGATCAATGCGCACGAGGTTATATCCAAATCGTTGGGGGGCTCGGTAATCCGGTATGGCGTAGCGGCCCAATTTTCCATCGATAGGCGCAAGAATCGATACGCGGTTTCGACGAATGCCGGTAACGTCGTCATAACTGCCATAGTTCTTGCGCAAGACCTCGCCATTTTTATAATCCCAAGTGACATTGTGCATGGCCCAGAGGCCGAACTGATCGTTGAGTTCCGTGGTTTTCCAACCTTGGTTTCGGGCTAACACCAACAGCGGATCTTCAAGCGCTGTTGCCGGCAAGCCGGGCTTGGTGGCCTTCGACCATATATCATTGATCGCCGCGTAACCAAACGTGTCCTTGATGTATTCCCAAAACTGCCAGTTGCCATAACGGTCGCGCGTCGATCCATAGTAAAGGTGCGGGGCGTTGACCAGTTGGTCGGAGCAACCCACCTGCTCGAGATACATCTGATGAGTCATCCATTCGGCATGCGACTCCCAGGACCAGCCCACATGTGGGGAATCGCGCAACCCCATCGTGGAAAACTGCAAACTGTGGGCAAATTCGTGCGCCAAGGCGTGATTGTCTTTGAAGGCATTGAAGTGCAGCCACATCGCGGGGTCACATTTGCCGGTGCCGCTGCCGCTCGCCCAGCCCTTGTTGCTGAGGTTCACGCTCACTTTATACTTCACCGACTGATTTTCATAGGGCTTGGCGAAACCCACCGTCCCCAGATAGAAATCGCGGATGCCTTCAAGCGTTGCCAAGCCCTTCTGCAGGTCCGCCTCGCCCAGTGTCACACCGTCACGGTCGTTCCATCGGGCGACAAAATGCGCGGATTCCGTGAGATGCTGGGATTTTTCGGGCTCCAGCACCTTGTAAGGTTCCTCGGTGGCACCCCGGCTTGGGAGGCCGGCTAGAACCATGGCGGCAGCGCTAAGTGCGGTAAGGGGACTTTTCATTGGTTAGATCTATCGATTGGCTGAGATTACGAACTTCTCACTAGGCGCTTTCAAGGGTTCGCATATTGACCAGTCGGTTTCGCAGAATACACAGCGCTGCGCGGGGTTTCGAAGATTCGGCGCTTCAGTTAGAGAGAAAGTATCAGTCGCTATGCACCGATTCCGCGCAGTGGCCACCGAATAGTCTAAGAATGAATAGCCTTCGCCGAAAAGACAGCCTGAACATGCGCCGAAGGCTCCCCGGGGTGCATGACCGCTGGAAACGCGAACATCGAACATTCAACGCCGAACATCCAACGTCGAACCGGAGAGAAGAGGAGAGAAAGATGGGCCGATCATGCTGTTATTTTCGCCTCTTCTGTTCGACGTTGGATGTTCGATGTTCAATGTTCGTATTTATTCTTTAGGCGTGAGGTGTTCAATGTTCGGCATTTGCATTTTCTTGGGTGCGGGCGCGGTCGGAGGGCGAAGTGGGGCGGCATTTGGAGTCGCGTGTTCAGAGAGCCGGGCAGGGATGGATTTGCGCCAGGGTGGTCACCATGGATTCCTTGGCGAGTTGCTGGTCATGGTGCGATTGGAGATTGAGCCAGACTGTGGCAGGCCAGCCGAAGTAGCGTTCGAGACGCAGGGCGGTATCGACGGTGACCGCCCGCTGGCCCTTGACGATTTGATTGATGCGGCGCGGGGGCACCCCTAGATCCTTGGCCACGCGGTATTCCGAGAGGCCGAGAGGATGCAGGAAGTCCTCGCGTAGGACTTCGCCGGGATGAATGGGGGGATGTGCTTTCATGGTGGATGATTCAGTGGTAATCGATAATTTCAACTTCATGCGGGCCGTCACGCTGCCAGCGGAAGCAGACGCGCCATTGGTCATTGATGCGGATGGAGTGGTGGCCTTTGCGGTTGCCCTTGAGGGCTTCCAGACGATTGCCGGGCGGGATGGATAGGTGCGGGAGTTCGGTGACGGCGTGAAGTTGGGCGAGTTTTCGCAGAGCGACCCGTTGTATATCCGCCGGGAAAGCACAACTTTTGCGGCTCTCAAAGAAGAGCGCAGTGTCTCGACAGGCGAAAGAACAGATCATGGAAAGAGCTCAGTAGTAACGCGGCGTGTTACTATGTCAAGAGATAAGGACGGGGAGCTAAGAAGTCGCACAAGGACGACCGCGTTGGCCTTTAGCCGTCCGCGGAGAGACGGCTTGGACATGCGCTGCCGCCTCCCCGGCCTTTTGGGTCGGTTTGGCGGCATCGTTGCGGTCGATGCCGACCGCCTTGTGAGAGGATTTGGAACGGACAACACTCAAAACGTTTGCCCATCACGATTCAACAGCGAGCCCTGAACAAGCTCGCGATGATGAGTCAGGCCGCCGATTTGAATGATTTGAAGATTCCGCCAGCGAACCGTTTGGAAGCCCTCAAAGGCGACCGCAGCGGACAATGCAGTATTCGCATCAACCAACCATGGCGCATCTGCTTTCGCTGGAAGGATGGCGATGCCTATGAAGTGGAAATCACCGATTATCATTATCGGTGGTTTTCAAAGCGTCGGTCGGGCGACAAGGGCAGCCGAATTTCGGCCCCAAGCCGAGTCAATTCTCAAATCAGCGTTGCAAGGTGACTGATAAATAGTAGAGATTTCGGGCGTGGCCCAATCGGACCCCCGTATCCACGGCTGGCTGTGCCGCGCCGTCAACCAACCGGAAATCACCGCGCGCCTAGCCCCGCTGGCAACTGGCGCGGGGGAGGCCGTGCTTGATCATGCGGCAGAAGCGTCCCACGGGTTTCTAGCGGCGCTGGTGGGGCAGGCGGCCAAGGCCTGCAAAATGGATTCGCCCGCCTCATTTCACCACCTGCAGCCGCATGAAGCGCTGCGGATGGGTGGCGTATGGCACGTTGTCGCGCACTGTCACCAGCCAATAGCTTCCGCCGCCCTGGGTCGGATCGGTTTGCGACAACACGGTCGCCGCCGGGGTCCAGGCATTGCTGCTTAGGCTATCGGATGCCTGCACGGTGTATGTCACATCGCTGGCCGTTTTGCTTTTCCGATACGTCAACGTCAGGTAACCGGCTTGGCGCGACGATGTGGGCAGGTTGCCCGTGGCGCTGGCCATGGGAGATAGCGCCATGGCGTATTTCATCAGGTTGCTCATGCCATCGTTGGCGGGGGTTGCCAGCTCGCCGCTGACCGCCGGGTTGCTCAAATCGTTAGGTTTGGTGAAGACGGCTGATTTCCACAGGTCAAAGCTGCCTGCCCGGGTGGCCGTGAGGGCGTAGGTCGTTAGAGCGACGCCATCCTGCGGGATTCCCACCACGGTGATCGTGTTGCTGCCGACCGCGAGGGGAATTAGAGCACTGGCGGAGCCGGAGGCCACGAGCGTGCCATTGACCGTCACGGTGGCCGTGGCATCCGTCACGGTTGGCGTCACGGTGATCGAAGGGGTGCTGCTCGGGACGCTGGTCGCATAGCTCAGTGTCGCGGCTGAGAACGCGGGGCTCATTGTCCCGTTGCTCAGCGCCAGCGAGGCCAGCGTGGAGCCAGAGGAAAGCGGAATGGCGGTGATGGCCATGCTGTGGCTGGCGCTCGACCCATTGGCCAGCGCAATGAATTTTTCCCCGCTGCCAATGCCGGATGCCGTGACCGCCACTGGGACATTGCTGTTGGCGCTGCCGCCGTTTCCTAGCAATCCATTACTGCCCATCCCCCAACTGGCGATGCTGCCATCCGAGCACAGCGCCAGACTGTGGGCGTTGGCGGCCTGGAGCGCGGTCACTGTCTTGCCGTGGAGGGTGCCGTTGAGCGTTACGGCCACCGGCATGCTGCTGTCGGTGTTGCCGCCGTTGCCGAGTTGGCCATAGGTGTTCATGCCGAATGCGACCAACGTCCCGTCCGAGCACGCCACCAGATTATGGAACCCACCTGCGGAAATCTTTTCAACGACCTGGCCCGCCAGCACGCCGTAAGCGTACACGCTCACTGGAATCAAACTGCTCGTGGTGGTGCCGTCGCCAAGTTGGCCGTTAGTATTATTCCCCCAGCTGACCAGCGAACCATCCTCGCAGAGGACCAGACTGTGATTGATGCCTGCCGCCAGGGTGATGGCGGAAACACCGTTGAGTGCGCCTGAGGCCGTGATATTTACCGGCACGTTGCTGTCGATGATGCTGTTGTTGCCAAGCTGGCCGGAGTTGTTGTGCCCCCAGGCCACGACTGTGCCGTCCGCGCACAGTGCGAGGTTGTGGTAATAGCCCGCCACGACCGACGTGACCCCTTTTCCGCTCAGGTCCCCGCTTGTTGTCACCAAGACCGGCACGTTGCTATTGCTCGTATTGAGGTGCCGAGTTGCCCATAAAGGTTTCGGCCCCAACAAGCCACCGTGCCGTCCGAGCACAGCGCCAGACTGTGGGAGTAACCGGCCGAGATGGCCACCACGGTCTTGCCCGCCAACGCTCCGCTTTGGGTCACTGCCACCGGAACGCTGCTGTCGGTGTTGCTGGTGTTGCCGAGTTGGCCGTAAATGTTGTATCCCCACGCTGCTACCGTGCCGTCTGAACATAGCGCCAGACTGTGCGAACTGCCTACCGAGACCGACAGGATCGTCTTGCCGCTCAAAACCCCGCTGGCCGTAACTGCTACCGGGACGCTGCTGCTATTGGCGGTGCCTTCACCGAGTTGGCCACGGATGTTCGATCCCCAGGCATACGACTTGTCATTCGCCCACTGGAGCACCAGGTCGTTGCCGGTGCCGCCATAGTAATTCACCACGAACCGGTAGCTCGCGTTGTGGTAGCTCAGCGTGATCACCTGCCCCTGCGCTAGATTCGAGAATCTTCCAGTGATGAACGCCAGCCCCGTGTTGTCCACCAGCGTCAGGTTGGTTCCCTCCATCGGCGCGTATCCCAGCGATACATTCACCGCATTGGTCGTGGCATTGTAACCCAAGGAACTGAACGGCACCGTTGTGGCCGAGGAAAATACCGCGTTCAAAAACACCCGCGTCACCGTTACCGTGTAGGTTGATGTGGTTGTGCCATTCTGCGCTGTAACCACCGTGGTGATCGCGTTGTTTCCCGCTATCAGGGGGATTGACTGGCTGGCCGCTCCGGACGCGACCGTGGTCCCGTTTACTTTCATCGTGGCGGTTGTGTCGGTCACGGTTGGCGTGACCGTAATCGAGGTCGTGGCATTCGGGACACTGGCCGTGTAAGAGGTCGTTGCCGCTACAAAAGCCGGACTCAAGGTGCTTGAATTAAGTGTTAGTCCAGACAGCGTAGCCACCGTGGAAAGGGTATCTATCGACGCATTGGAAGCAATCGCAACCACGGAATCTGCGAGTATACTGCGGGCGACGCGGAACCCGATGAAGTCGTAGTTCGCGGGTGGGCTGCCGTAGCCGCGGTAAGCGACGCGGCATTCGCCTGCGGGGGCGTAAAAAGCGCTTCCCCTGAGCACCCGGAGTGAACCCGAAGACGCACCCCGAGGATCGGTCTGCGCACCCGCTGCGTAAGTGCCATACCAGTCCCAACACCACTCCCACACGTTGCCCGCCATGTCGTATAGCCCATAGCCATTCGCCGGGAAACTGCCGACCGGGCTCGTGTAGGGAGTGCCTCCAATGCTGCCGATGGAGTTGTAACCATTCGGTCCCAAATCATAGCTGTAGCTGCCGGTTGCACCTAAATAATTGGCCTGACTTTGGCTGATCGTATCGCCCCACGGGAACTGAGGTGGACCCCGAAATTCAGGCCAGTGGCTAAGCTATGATTGAGGTGTGC
>JBAXCM010000099.1:0-11561 GCA_037141475.1 Verrucomicrobiota bacterium
CTCGATTCTGGAAATTCCGTCACGGCCTCCGCTGACACCACCCAGGCCAGCCACGCCGGAAACACGCCGAGCACCATCGCCGGGACCGCCACACCCGCAACGCGGTCCTGGAAGCCATGGTTTCCGGTGATCGACTATGACCGCTGCACCAACTGCATGCAATGCCTCAGCTTCTGCCTCTTCGATGTTTACAGCGTCGATGACAACTCGCGCATTCAGGTCCGCAACCAGGAGAACTGTAAAACCAACTGCCCGGCCTGTTCCCGGGTCTGCCCGGAGGTTGCCATTATGTTCCCAAAATACTCTGGCAGTCCGATCAACGGCGAACCGGTCAACGCGAGCGACCTGACCCGCGAAAAAATGAAAGTCAATGTCTCATCGCTGCTCGGCGGTGACATTTACTCGACGCTGCGCAACCGCTCTGATCAAGCGAAGTCGCGCTTCTCCACAGAACGCAGCGCGGACAAAGCCCTTGCCGAACGCAAGCGCTGCCTCGATAAACTGCAGCGCGACGGGTTCATCCCGGCTGATGTGCTGGCCGAAATCGATCTCACCAATCTTCCCTCACCTGAAGAAATCCAGCGTCGTGCCGCCGCAGCATTGGCCAAAGCCCAGGCAGCGCTGGCGGCAAATGCCGCAAAATAACCTCTCCTCCTCCAGGCATGTTCAATCTCGAAGCCCTCCGCATTCCCAAGCTCATCCCGGTCACCACCACATGGTATCGTCCGCCGAAGAAGAACATACCCCAGACGAAACCCGAGCGAGACGCTGTCAGGGCGCATATTCGCGCCTACATCGAACGCGAGAAGCCGGTCCCTCCGATGCCCTTGGAAACGCTGGCGGTGCATGCCCGCCAAATCCTTGCAGAGGCAGACATTGCGGAAACCTACCTCCACTACACTGCCGTCTGCCTCAACAACGAAATGTGGAGCGAGACCCTGGCCAGTATTCCCTACGAGCGCCGCTTGCTGCTCATGCCAAAGTGCCTGCGCGTCGAGGACAAGTGCCCGGCACCCTTTGATGAACTCGGGTTATTGTGCAAGCAGTGTGGCCTTTGCACCATCCAGGATTTCCAGAATGAAGCCGAGCGACTTGGCTACGCGGTGCTCGTCGCCGAGGGCTCGGCCGTGGTGATGTCACTGATTCAAACCGGTAAAATCGAGGCAATCGTAGGCATCTCCTGCCTGCCGGTTCTCGAGCGCACCTTCCCCTATGTCGAGGCCGCAGCCATCCCCTCCATTGCAGTGCCCCTGCTCCAAGACGATTGCATCAATACCACCGTCGATATCGACTGGGTCTGGGACTACATCCATCTCAGCTCGGACGACAAAACCCGCCGCCTGAATCTCAACGCCCTCCACGACGACGTGGCCGAGTGGTTCACCGCCGCCTCCCTAGCGGAAATCATGGGGCCGCCTGCAGGCCGCCAGGAGGAAATCGCCCGTGACTGGCTGGCCCTCGCCGGCAAACGCTGGCGCCCATTCCTAACCGTTGCCGCATTTCAGGCCCTGCGCGACGATCGCGGCGAACCCATCCCCGAGGACCTGAAAAAAGTGGCTGTTGCAGTCGAGTGTTTCCACAAGGCCTCACTTATCCACGACGATATAGAGGACGACGACGACGGACGCTATGATCAGCCGACATTGCATACACGTGAGGGCATTGCGGTGGCCCTCAATGCGGGTGACCTTCTCATCGGCGAGGGTTACAGACTGCTCGGGGAATGCAACGCCGACGCCGCCCACAAAGTTGAAATGCTGTTAGTCGCTTCCCACGGTCAGCGCGAATTGTGCCGTGGCCAAGGCGCGGAACTTATCTGGGCCAAACAGCCGTCATTGCTCAAAACCGCCGAGGTGCTGGAAATCTTCCGCCAGAAAACCGCCCCAGCTTTCGAGGTGGCACTCAAACTTGGGGCCAGCTACGCCGGCAAACTCCCGGCCGTCGCCGAGGTCATCGGTACCTATTCCCAAAACCTGGGGATCGCCTATCAGATCCGCGACGACATGAACGATCTCGCCGCCGATGCCGGTGCGAACCATGGGCAGAAGATGCGGCCTTCGGTGATGCTCGCCGTGGCACATGAACGGGCCCGCGACGATGGCCGGGCCCTGCTCGAGTCGCTGTGGCAGCATGAACCACTCGCTGCCGATACCTCGCACCAAATCCGCCATCTCGTCCACGCCGTGAAGGCCGATGAAAGGTGCCTGCTGCTGCTCGAAAGCTACAAGGACCAAGCGATCCAATCGTTGGGAGACCTCGATAATGCCACACTCAAAGGCCTGTTGCGGAGGGTTATCGGCAAAATTTTCAACGATTTGGTCATCAAGGGATGGTGCCACGAATTCGAAAAACAGCACGGGAAGATCCAGGCTCAACCGGCCCCGGCTAACTTCGCCGAATTAGCTGCCAGTTAGAAAAATGTCCCTGCGTCTCGAAATGCTCCAAGTGGCAAGGCTCGGGCCAGGAATGCTCGGCCCAGCGGCCGACCTGGTCGCATCCTTCGTCCGCTCACAGCAGAATCCCGACGGCGGCTTTCGCGATCGTTCCGGTCGGTCGGATCTTTACTACACATCGTTCGGGGTTGATGCGCTTATGGCGCTGCGCTTGGAGGTCCCCGAATCCTTGGAGGACTATCTGCATCCACACGATCCGGCGAAACTCGACTTCGTCCATGCGGCCTGCCTAGCCCGCTTGTTTTCCGCAATTCCAGGGAAATTTGGGCAATCGGCCATTGGCGCCGCGCTAGGTCGGTTAGAAAATTTTCGTTCGCCGGATGGCGGCTACAACCAGCAACCGGGAGCGGCGGCGGGCTCGTCTTATGCCTGTTTTCTTGCGTATGGGGCGTATGCCGATCACGGTCGGCAACCGCCGCATCCGGGCGGCATCGCGGATTGTCTGCGGAGCCTCTGCCAACCCGACGGCGGATGGGCCAATGATTCCTCTTTCCCTGTCTCCAACGTGCCCGCCACAGCGGCTGCCGTCGCCATTTGCAAAAACCTGCGTCTGCCAATCCCAGCCTCAACCTCGAATTTCCTTCTCAGTGCATTTCACCCACCTTCCGGCGGATTTGTCCCATTTCCGGGGGGGCCTCTGCCAGATCTCCTGAACACAGCGGTCGCGTTACATGCCCTCGACGGCCTGCAAACCGATTTTTCCGTCATCAAGGACTTGTGCCTCGACTTCGTTGATACACTCTGGACGGCGGATGGCGGCTTCCACGGCCACTGGGACGATGATATCCTGGACTTGGAATACACGTATTACGGACTGCTCGCGCTTGGCCACTTGGCATTGTAACCTCCCGCAGCCCAGTGATTGCCAATTTCGACCCCTTTCTAACTAACGCCCAAGCCGCCCTGTTCGCGGAGTTGGTGGATGATTCCCACTGGGAGGGCAAACTCTCCTCATCCGCGCTTTCCACCGCCACCGCTATCATCGCGCTTCACACCGTCGCTGCCAGTGCCCACGCGGGATACATCGCCGCAGGTGCCGGGTGGCTACAGCAACACCAGAACCCTGACGGCGGTTGGGGTGACACCATCAATTCGTTTTCGAACATCTCTACAACCCTGCTCTGTCGCGCTGCCCTTGCGCTTGCGGCCTGCGACAGCGCCACCAAGGACCGGGCCGATCAATGGATCGCCAGCTACTGCGGCTCCGGCACTCCGAACGATATCGCGGCTGCTGTGATCACCCGCTACGGCAGGGATCGCACATTCTCCGTTCCCATTCTGATGGCCTGTGCAATCGCGGGCAGCCTCGGCAATACCTTGGAGGAAATCTGGCACCGCGTCCTGCCGCTGCCCTTCGAACTCGCTGCATTCCCCCGCTCCTGGTTCGGGGCCCTGCGGATGCCCGTCGTCAGCTACGCGCTACCAGCCCTGATCGCCATCGGCTACGCCCGCTTCGTTCACATCCCACCACGATTTCCAGCAAGTCAGTATCGCAAAGCCCTCTGGCCCCGGGTGTCCGCCCTGCTCGACCAGATCCAACCTCCAAACGGCGGCTTTCTGGAGGCCACCCCACTGACGAGCTTCGTCACGATGGCGCTGGCGTCCGCTGGCCAGGCGCAACACCCGGTGGTGGCTCGCTCGGTCGGCTTTCTGCAGCGCTCGATACGGCCGGACGGTTCGTGGCCCATTGACACCAACCTCTCGACTTGGACGACGACCCTGGCGATCAAGGCACTCGGGGATTCTGCCGGGCTGGATCCAATGCGCCGCAGCAAGATTCGTCGCTGGCTGCTCGATCAGCAGTATCGTGAACGCCACCTCTATACCGATGCTCCAAGCGGCGGCTGGGCGTGGTCCGACCTGCCGGGCGCGGTGCCCGATGCGGACGATACGCCGGGGGCGCTGCTCGCGCTGCACCTGCTGCGCGACGATGCGTCCCGAGCCGAATCCGCCGCCGCTGCAGAGCGCGGCGTCGAGTGGTTGCTCAATATTCAAAATCGCGATGGCGGCATTCCAACGTTTTGCCGGGGCTGGGGCACGCTTCCCTTTGACCGTTCAAGCCCCGATCTAACCGCCCACGCCCTTCGTGCCTGGCAGGCCTGGCTACCAGACCTCAGCCGCCCCCTGCAGCGGCGCGTGCGGCGGCAGACGGTCACCGCCTTGACCTATCTAAAACGCGTGCAACAAGCCGACGGCTCATGGCATCCGCTCTGGTTCGGAAACCAGCACCGGTCAGACGAAGCCAACCCCACCTACGGCACCACGCAAGTTCTCCGTGCCTTGTTGCCGCTGGAGGATTTCCCCCGCAAAAGCGCCGGGCGCGGCATGACATGGTTGTTAGATCATCAAAATCCCGATGGTGGCTGGGGTGCAGGCGAGGGCTCGCCTTCTTCCATCGAGGAAACCGCGCTCGCTCTTGATGCTCTCGCCGATGCCCCCGACGATGCCGCCAGCGTGCTCCAACGCGGCATCGCATGGCTCACAGGGGCGACCCACAATGGCACCTATTTTCCCACCACTCCGCTCGGATTTTACTTCGCCAAGCTCTGGTATCATGAGCATCTCTATCCAATTATTTGGACCGTCTCCGCATTGCGTCGGCTCAAAGCACGGACGAATCGTCGCGATTCTGCAATTGGATCAACTTTTTCTTGATGACCTCCAATTCGACAGTGAGCCGATGCGCCGCCGTCAAGATAGCCGACTGCGTTGGATCGTCCTGCAAGGCACTCACCGCCGGATGGATCTTCATCATCTGCAGGGCGATCGTTTTGCAGTTTTCCTGGATCTGCCGAATGGCTTCTTCTTGGGTCATGACACGTATTTGAGGTTTGCTCGGTGGGGGGCGTTAGAGATTTGATAGATAAACTTTTGTTGTGCTGCGGTGGCCATCCTGCAGGGCTTTCCAGCAATCTTCCAGCGCCGCAGCGAGGGCTAACCACTCGTCGGTGGTTGTTGCGGGTCCACTGCTGAAACGCAGCACCCGCCCCATGTCATCCGGGTCCAACCCCATGGCCGCGAGGGTATGCGAAGGATTTCCCCTCCCGGCACTGCAAGCCGACCCGGTTGAGACGGCAAATCCGCGCTCGTCGAGCCGGGTCAGCCATTTCAGATTCCCGTGCCGAGGCATCAGTGCCATCGAGGTATTGGCAAGACGCGGGGATTTCGCGCCGAGCAACCGGGCACCGGGAACCGCCTTGATCAGCGCGCTCTCGAAGCTATCCCGCCCGCTTGCATCTCCGTCCACAATACGGGATTCGAGCGCGGCGAGCATGGCGGCAATACCGGAAAAGTCTTCGGTTCCACCGCGATGCCCCGACTCCTGTGCTCCGCCCGCTTGCAGAGCCAGCGGCCGTGTGATGTCCGCCGGAACAATCAGCAACCCGACCCCTTTCGGCCCGCCGAATTTGTGCGCGCTAACCGTCACCCAATCGCAGCCAGCCAAGCCGTCTGGCGGCATTTTGCCCACCCATTGCGCCGCATCACAGTGAAAGCGCAGCCCCTCACTCCTGCAAAACTCAGCCAACTCACGCCACGGTTGCAGCACGCCCGTTTCATTGTTCGCTGCCATCACCGATACCAGCGTCGGCCGAGCCGCGCCGATCACCCGCAACGACTCCTCAAGGTCGAGTCGACCCGACGAATCAACCGGAAGTTTGGTCAAACCAGTCGAACCAAACGATTTATTGGCTGCCGAGCCTACGCAGGAATGCTCGACGGCGCTCAGGCAAATCCGAGCATGCGGTGCCGCCTGCCGGGCCTCGTGCGCCAGCAAACTGTTGCAGCCTTCCGTGGCTCCAGAATTGAAAATAATCCGTTCCGCCTCACAACCAAAAATTTCGCCGAAGCCCTCGCGGGCGTCTTCAAGACGACGTTTCACCGCTCCCGCCCCACGGTACAAACTGGACGGATTCTGCCAAAATTCCGCCTGCGCCGCCAACCACGCCTCACGGGCTGGCGGTGACAATGGCGTAGTAGCGTTGTGATCGAAGTAGTGGGTCATGCTATCCCTCTGACGGGGCGGATTTTCAGGCGTTAGCCGCTGGAAACCTACGGGCTCAATACTCAAATGACAATGCCTGATTGGTCGTCACGGATTGAGTATCTTGGCGTCCTTGGCATCCTTGGCCCGGCGGGTTTCTTGAAGCCTGGGATGATCGATAAGCGCTTTCAAGTTTTCCGCGGCGAGGCCATCCTCGTTGAGTTCTTTGGCGGTTTCAGCGGCCTGCCAATAGGCTTCCGCGCAGATTTCAGGGAGGCTTTGATAGGTGATCTCAACTCTTTGATAGGTCGCGTAGGCCTTCTTGAGAAGCTCGGTGGCCCCATCACCGGGCGGGGCCTTGGCCGCCTCCACCCGGTAGCCGTCCGCCATCATCAGATAGGCTTTGGCAGCCATTTCTCCGCGGAACTTCTTATCGCCGACCACCTGCTCGGCGAGCTTGCGGCCTTCATCGAATTTGCCGAGGTCGATGAGGGCTTGGATTTTGCCGAGGGTGGTTTCGCAGAAACGGGATGTGCCATGATTATTCGTGAGGGTATCCTCGAAGATTTTGAGGGCTTGTTCTGGATTCTTTCGGGCGAGGGCGAGGTTGCCGAGGCCGAGCGGGCCGGCATCGCAGAACAGCGAGTCCTTGTAGTTGGCGGTTAAATACCGGAACATCGCCTCAGCACCCTCGAGATCATTTTCCTGAAGAAGAATGTCGCCACAAACCGATAGCAGTGTCGGGCTGAGCACGGCCGGTTCCCTGGCATATTTGGTGGTAAGGTCTTTGAGCAAGAGGTCGGAGCGCTCGGTCCGGCTCTTCCGATAAAGCAACTGGCTCAAACGGGCTTGGGCATAGAGCATGCGGGCGGTGGCGGTGGGGTTGGACTTGTCGCCGACCACCTGTTTGAGGGTCTCGACGAGCTGCTTGTCGAGTTGATCGGCGAGGGCTGCCATTTCCTCCTTGGCAGGTTTTTTGCGCGGCACGACCGCTTGAACCATCAGGTCTAGGAGATACTCGACTTGTTGTATGGTGGGATTACCGATGCGGGGGCGCAGGGAGTCGGCGAGCATACGGGCACATTCCTCGCCTTTGCCTTCGCGTATATCCCTTTTCGCCTTATCTTCGATCACATGCAATGAAAACGGGTTGTCTGGATTCCTTCGCAGGTATTCGCCATGCATCTCGGCGATGGCACTCCAATCCTTCTTTGCTTGCAGAATCGTGGTGGCGGAATCCAGGGCGTATTGGATCACATCGTCGGGACTCTTGCTCCAGAGCGCCTTTTGATAGGCTGCGAGTGCCTTGTCATCCTCGTGGTTTTTTTTATAGGTGTCTGCGAGCAGACACAGCATAGATCCGTTAGACACATCATTTGGATGACCTTCCATAAAAGTCTCGATCTCGGTGATTATCTTATTAGGTTCCACCCGGGGGTCATTGGAATCGATGTAAGACAGGCGGTACTGCAAGTCGCCGGCATACAGGCCATCGGGATATTTGCGAAGATATTCAGAGCAGGCGGCCACAGTTTTCTGGTATTCGTTGTTCATGAAATGCGCCATCGCTAGATAATAGAGGGCGGCTTCGTAAAACTCGCTCTTGGGATAGTTGCGGGTGACTCTTTCAAACAAATTCGTGGACAACGCAAAGTCAGCGTTGCAGATATGCGCCAGTCCTTGATAGAAGATAATGCGGTCGAGATAGGTGGACTTTGGGAAGCGGGCTTCGAGGGCGGCGCAGTAGGTGGCCACCTCCTGCCATTTCGCCTGTTCCACCAGCCGCTCGCCGGTCAACAGGCATTTGTACTCCACGGCCTGCTGGTCGCGCTTCGGATCATGGGCTGGAGCAGTGGACTTGGTCACGGCCGGGGGCGGCTTCACCGGAGCATGACACGCGGCGCAGCCGAAAGCTGTGGCGGCAAGGACCGCGCAAGCCATCGCACCGAGGGAATGATGGGGCATCAGAGCCAGCCTGCTTGCAAGGGAAACTTCCAGCAGCTTCATGCAAGCAGCGTAGCTTGTTACTCCAGCGGAACAAGCAAGAATACTCTGGATTTTTTGTTAGCACAGGATAACTGACAAGGCATGGAGGTAGTGCTAGGCTGGAGGCATGAGTGACCCGGATCCCAGCGCAGCCCGCCCCCCCCCGTCGTCCGCGTTACGGCGGGAGCAACCCACGTCGATTCGAGCAAAAGTACAAGGAGCATGATGGCGGGCGCTATCCAGAGACGGTGGCCAAGGTGATTGCCTCGGGCAAGACGCCGGCCGGAACCCATATACCGATTATGATGGAGGAATGCCTTGCGGCCCTTGGCTTGCGTGAGGGCAGCATTGGCGTCGATGCCACACTGGGCTACGGCGGGCACGCGGCAGGGATTTTGAAGCGGATTACGGCTTCCGGAAAATTGCTAGGCATGGATCTCGATCCCTTGGAAATGCCGAAGACCCTTGCCCGTCTGCGGGCACTGGGTTTTGGAGAAAACACGTTTGAAGCGCTGCGTTGCAACTATGCAGGACTGGCCAAGGTGCTCGCTGAACGCGGTATCGACGGGGTGGACTTTGTGTTTGCCGACCTCGGATGCTCGTCGATGCAACTCGACGATCCGGCACGCGGCTTCAGCTTCAAATTTGCGGGTCCGCTCGACATGCGAATGAACCCAAACCGCGGACTCAGCGCCGCAGAGTGGCTGGCCAAGGTGACAACCGCAAAACTGGAAACTGCGCTCCACGAACACGCCGATGAACCGCAAGCCGCCGAACTCGCACTGGCACTGGCCGGCCGCCGCTTCGCCAATACCATGGCACTCACCACAGCAGTTCGAGCTTGCCTGAGCGGCCGCGCTGAGGAGGGGGTGGAACTGACGATTCGGCGGGTGTTCCAGGCCGTTAGAATCGCCGTAAACGAGGAATTCACCGCCTTGGACGGCTTATTGCGGGTGCTGCCGGATTGTCTGAAGCCCGGCGGCAGGACGGTTTTTCTAACATTTCATTCAGGGGAGGACCGTCGGGTGAAAAAGGCGTTTCAAGCTGGCTGGCGAGACGGGGTGTACTCTCGCATCAGTGAGGAAGTGGTCACCGCCAGTCCTCAAGAACGCCACCTCAATTCACGCAGCAGCTCTGCAAAACTTCGCTGGGCGATCAAGGCCTGATCCCTCACAACCGGTCCCACAGCAGCTTGGCCGTCAGGACGAAAACGACCACCAAAAATACAACCCGCACAAACGGCGCACCGTGCTTGATCACCAACCCGGAACCAAGACGTGCGCCAATAAGTTGCCCGGCGATCATGACCAGCGCGATTTTGAACATCACGCTGCCGGCTAGCAGGAAAACCAGGAGCGAGGCCACATTGCTTGTTAGATTAACCACCTTGGTGTAGGCTGTGGCCCGCGTCAGTTCAAATCCGCGCAGGCTGAGCAGGGAGATGGTCCAGAACGAGCCGGTGCCAGGGCCGAAGAAGCCATCATAAAACCCCAGCACTGAGCCGCCGAGCATGGCGAAGGTGTTGGCGGAAAGCCTAGCGGCCTTGCGCTGCAGGCCGAGGCGCGGGCTAAGCAGCGAATAGACGGCCACCGCCAATAGCAGCCAAGGAACCATCGCTTCGAGCAACGCCTTGTCCAGACGGGTCACCGCCCAAGTACCCAGCGCCGCAAACACAAAGGTCACTCCGATGGCCAATCGCACGTCGGCCCAGCTAATCCAGCCTGCCCGGGCAAAGCGAGAAACGGCGAGCGAGGTCCCGCAGGCCGCCTGCAATTTGTTCGTTCCCAACGCCAATTGCACGGGCAAACCGGCCCAGAGCAGGGCAGGCACGCTGATGAGCCCGCCGCCACCAGCGATGGCATCGATCAAGCCAGAAAATAGTCCGGCGAAGAAAAGCAGGTAGATCTGCATGCCGGGAGTTAGTCAGAGTGCGGCGGGGCGAGCAAGACTGGTGAGTCGTTATCTCGGCATCGGGAAGGCGCGGTTGAAGGCGAACACTTGGTCACGGATGGACGTTAGGCGAGCGGCATCTTCCGGCGCGAGGAGCACTTGATGAATGAAATCGGCCACTTGCTCCACGTCCGCCTCGCGCATGCCGCGGGTGGTAACGGCGGGGGTGCCAATCCGGATGCCGCTGGGTTTCATCGGCGAACCGGTATCAAACGGGATGGAATTCTTGTTCACCGTGATGCCGGCCAAGTCGAGGGCGTGGGAGGCGAGGGTGCCATTGAGGCCCATGCTGCGCAGGTCCACAAGCATGAGGTGGTTATCGGTGCCGCCGGAAACAATCCGGTAGCCGTGGTGGGTGAGGCGGGCGGCGATGGCCTGGGCGTTGCGGACAATTTGTTGCTGATAGGTTTTGAATTCTGGCAGCAGAGCCTCGGCGAAGCACACGGCTTTGCCGGCGATGGCATGCATGAGCGGTCCGCCTTGAATGCCGGGAAACACCTGGGAGTCGATGCGTTTGGCAAACTCTTCCTTGCATAAAATGATGCCACCACGCGGGCCCCGCAATGATTTGTGGGTGGTGGATGTGACGAAATGCGCATGCGGCACCGGGCTGGGATGCACGCCCGCAGCAACCAACCCGGCAATGTGCGCCATATCAACAAACAGATAGGCACCGATCTCCCGGGCCAGCCGCCCCATCCGCTCGAAGTCGATGATGCGCGAGTAGGCCGAAGCCCCCACGGTGATAAGCGCGGGTTTGAGAGCACGGGCGGTGGCTTCCAACTCGGCGTAGTTGATCCGCTCATCCTCGGGACTCACACCGTAGTGGGTCACCGCGTAAAAACGCCCGGAAAAATTCGCTTTGTGGCCGTGGGTGAGGTGGCCGCCATGGGCCAGATCCATGGTTAGAATCTTGTCGCCGGGTTGCAGCACGGAGAAATAGACAGCGGTATTGGCCTGCGAGCCGGAGTGGGGTTGCACGTTGGCGTGCTCGGCCCCGAAGATCGTCTTGGCGCGATCGATGGCCAGCTGCTCGACCACATCCACATTTTCACACCCGCCGTACCAGCGACGGCCGGGGTAGCCCTCCGCATATTTATTTGTGAGGACGGACCCCTGGGCTTCCATCACTGCCGGCGAAGCAAAATTCTCAGAGGCAATCAATTCGATGTTGTTGCGCTGGCGGTGGG
>JBAXCM010000100.1:0-11553 GCA_037141475.1 Verrucomicrobiota bacterium
CCGCTGTCAGGGGCCGTGGAGGTTCGGCAGGCGAACCCCGCCAGGACTTGATCGTAGCAACGGTAGTTTGTCCGGATTTGCCGCGGATTCCCTGGCAGCACTTTTTTCCTGATGGTGGTTTTTGCTTGCGCCCGCTGCCCTGCCGGAGAGAATCCGCGCCCCGCGCTGCGGTTCCACCCCATGAGCGAATCCCCACCATCCGCCAGTTTTGCCCAAATCGGCGATGTGCTGCGCCACCACCAGTCGTTTGTGCTGCTCAGCCACGTCCGCCCGGATGGAGACGCCATCGGTTCACAAATTGGCCTCGGGTTCGCCTTGCAGGCTGCCGGAAAATCCGTGCGCCTGTTCAATGAGGACGGCCTGCCGGAAAACTTGGCGTTTTTGCGGGGCTCGGAGCGTATCGAGCGGCCACCAGCGGATCCGGTGGATGCCGAGGTGGTCATCGCGCTGGACACTGCCACCCGTCCACGCCTAGGTGCAGCCTGTTTGCACGCGGTTTCCGGGGTAAAGTTGTGGCTCAACATCGATCACCACATCTCCAACCCTCATTACGCCGATCTGAATCTTATCCATGCCACCAGCCCGGCGACCGGCCAAATCCTCTACGAACTCATCCTCGCCCTTGGCCTGCCCCTGCCCGATGAGTCCCGCGATGCCCTGTACGTGGCGGTTTCCACGGATACCGGCTCGTTTCAATACCCGTCCACGACCGCCAAAACCTACGAGATGGCTGCCGATTTGGTCCGCCGCGGGTTGGATGTGGGCACCCTCAATTCCAATACCTACGACAACCATCCGTATCGCCGCCTCGAGCTGTTGCGGGCCTTGCTCAACACCCTTGAACGCTCGCCAGATGGCCTCCTCGCCCACTGGACGCTGCGTGAGAGCGTCCGTCACGACCTAGCCCTCAGCGCCGCAGATAGCGAAGGGCTCATTGACGTGATCCGCGGCATCCGTGGCGTGAAGGTCGCGGTGTTCTTCGAGGAACTGCCCGACGGCACCAGCCGGGTCTCGATGCGCTCCAAAGACCGCCGCTACGACGTCTGCCAGATCGCCAGCCAATTCGGCGGCGGTGGCCACTCGCTGGCCGCCGGCATCCGCATGCACGAGCCGCTGGATGCCGCCAAGGCCCAGGTGCTCGCCGCCATTCAGCACCGCATTGCGGAGGTGAGTAGGGATTTGCAAACCGGCGGTGAATGCAACTGAGCGCAGAACAATACCTTTAGACCTTATGCGACCCAACCCTATGGAACAAGACGGCCCCAGCGGCGTCCTATTGATCGACAAAGCCCCGGATATGACCTCCCACGATGTTGTGGCCATTGCCCGCCGCGCCCTCAACACCAAAAAAATCGGTCACTGCGGCACGCTTGATCCGATGGCCACCGGCTTGCTGATGTTGGTCATCGGCCGCGCCACCAAGATCCAGGACCTGCTCATGAGTGAGGACAAGCAGTACCAGGGCACCATCACCCTGGGCACCAGCACCAGCACTCAAGACCGCCAAGGTGATGTCTTGGAAACCAAACCCGTACCGGATTTAACCACCGAACAAATCCATGCCGCCTTTGACACCTTGGTTGGTGCCTTCGAACAAATTCCGCCGATGGTTTCGGCCATCAAAAAAGACGGTGTGCCGCTCTACAAACTTGCCCGCAAGGGTCAAGTGATCGAACGCGAGCCCCGTCCAGTACACATCACCTCTTATGAAGTGACCCGCGTTGCCCTGCCGGAAATCGACTTCACGGTGCATTGCTCCAAGGGATTCTATGTGCGCACCTATGCCCATGACCTCGGCATACAGTTAGGCACTCTCGGCCATCTCAGTGCCCTCCGCCGCACCCGCTCGGGTAAATTCACCCTCGATCGCGCCGTCCCCGTGGCCGACCTGAAAACCACCCCGCGTGAGGTTCTCCTAAAGGCGATGATTTCGCTGGCCGAAATCTCGCTGATGCGTGGGGCCTGAAAGAACTCCACCCCTCCCTGTGCTCATGGTTAGCCGGCTCAGTTCCATCGTTAAGGCGCTCACCCCGCTAATCAACGCCTCTGGCGGGTTGGTCGGATTGCTAGGCGAACGCAAGGACCGGCAACGTGAGCTAACAGTGGACTCCGGCCGGGCCAAGCGCGAGGAAGACATGCTGCGCCTCGGGGCGGTGCTGGCCAATGCCATGGAGCAGCTCCAGACCACCGCCGAGGAGCTCAAAGCCCATGCTCAAGTCTATGAATCCCAGCGCTCCCGCCTCCGCCTCGCCTGCATCTTCTCCGCGCTGGCCCTCATCTTGAGTGGGGCGGCCCTCGTCATCGCCCTCTGCGGCAAATAAACGACATCGATAGATGAAAGAAGTCTCATCGGAAACTTTATTTTGCTTCAGTGTAGGTGCGCGTGCTCATCAACGGCAAGGAGGCGTCTCTGTGATTGCCGTGGAAATCACCTCCAATGCATCGGAAACGTGCGCCTCCCTTGTTGACGTCTAGGGCTCGATGATCAACGGCGCACCTCTGAAAGAAGCTCTGGGCAAGCGCCTTGCAAAGGAGCTTCAAACCTATTTTAGATCCCGCAATTCTGAGCCCAATAAGTTGGGAGCCGAATCCCCATCCGGCGCCCGGAGATGTGAACCCAATAATTATTACTTTGAAGGACTGGTTCCAAGCAGGTATCAAGGGCATCATCTTCTGAGGAAATACTTATCATTTTTTCTATTTCTAGTGGCGTGAATCCGCAGATGGGATAGAATGATGACGTCGGAAAATCAACGGCCACCCAGTTGCTGGGCCTTTTCGTTTAGCGTATCCAGTCTCTAACCCCATTGATCCTATGAACCTTAGCCTCAAGGCCAAACTTTTTGGGGGAGCCGTGCTGGCTCTGTCTATGGTTGCCTCATCCGTCCGTGCGGATCCACCGGGCACACCGGCGCCCTTGGTGCAATTCCAGCAAGGTCTTGCGGGCACGCAGGTCGTGTTGACCTGGCAGGCGGTACCGAATGGTCGGTACGTCGTTCAAAGTACCACTGACCTGACGGGCTGGCGTGACCGTGAGGTGGTGACGACGGCGAGTGATTCCGGCTCGTGGACGGATTCGGAGCCAGCGGGGCTGGCGGTGTTTTATCGGATCGTGCTGCCATCTGCGGAGGTGTTTGCGGTAGAGCCGGCGGTGATCTCACCGGGCGGGACGATATTTTTCACGGGTCAGAGCCTGCCCTCCGGTGCGCAGGTGGTGTTTCAGTTGGACGGCATGGTGGATGTCACGGCACCGATCACGGACCTTGGGAATGGGCGCTACAGCGCGACGCTGCCGATGTTTGATGTGCCCGTCGACGCGGGTCCCTGGGGCGCGCCGCAAGTGAAACTGGCCAAAATCGTGACTTCCGCCGGAGCGACGGTATGTGTGATTGGGCAGACTTTTCAGGTTTCTGCCTCGGGCTTCGCGAATGATGCGCCGCCGATGACGCCGCCGGCTGCGCCGATTCCGGTGTGTGCGAACAACCCGATCAAAGGCGTTGGAATTGTCATCAAAAAGAATCCCGGGCACGCTGAAAGTGATCGCATGGTGGGTGGCGGGCAGGCTCCACCGCAGCCGCTGGACGCGGTAAATCCGATCAAAGGAGTGGGGATCGTGGTGAAACATGGCAATTCCCCTTCTTACCGCATCCTACCTGGTGAGACGGGCCTTGGTTTATGCCCACTCTCGCTTGATACGCCCGCCGGCCCGCCGCTCGCCCTCGTACTCAGTTACCGTTCGATGGTGCAATCATCCTCATCGCTGGCCTTGAGCAAAGGTTGGGACCATTGCTTCCACATCTCCGCAAAGCCCCTTTATGATGATCCGCTGAATCCCAGTCAGATCACCCGCATCGTGGTGTCCAACGGCGATGGCAGCGTGGACGTGTTGCAGGCGGCGGCGGATGGGTCGTTCTCGACGCGTGGCTTGTCGGTTCGTGGCGTGGTGGCGTCACAGGTGCTGACGCTGACGTTTGCCAATCACGGGCGCTGGGTTTTCAATGGTTTTGATGCTTCCTCTCGTTCGGGTTTACTCTCGCAGATCATTGACCCCAGCGGCGTCACGATCACCTGTGCCTACGCCGTCAGCGGCCAACTCTCCAGCGTCAGCAGCCAGTTTGCTCAAAGCCTTAGCTTCAGTTATGATGGCAATGGCAAGCTCAGCAGCGTGGCCGATCACACGGGCCGCGTGGTGAGATTCAGCTACTTCTCGGGCGAAACAGGTGGCAGCGCGGGCGATCTCCAATCCGTGTCCTGCCCGGTGGTTCCTGGCCAGGCAGCCGTGCAAGGGCCAACCACCTTCACCTACAGCGCCGGCCTCACCGATGCAAACCTGAATGGCAACCTGCTCACAGCCCGCGATGGCGCGGGTCGTTTGATCTGCGAGTGGACCTACAGCAGCAGCACGGACTCGCATTCCATCACCTATGACCGCTGCGTAAGCATGAATGTGAACGGCCTGCAGCCCGGCGATCCACCGCTCACCTTCAGTTATGAAATCATGCCCTTCAACGGCGGCAACTTCTCTGGCGGCCTGCGGTGTATTGAAAACGATGAACTCGGCCGCGTATGTGAGACGGTTTTCGATCACAACTACTGCCCGGTGAGCGAGCACAGCTACACCACCTTTGCCACGCCAGGCGTGCCAGTGACGAGTAGCTCCAACCGTCCGCCCGCGCCCACCACTCCAGGCGAGCCCGCCTATCTAGAAACCACTTGGTCATGGAATCGCGATCTCTGTTGCTCCGTCTGCACCGAGCCCGATGGCATCACCACCCGCACCACCTATCAAAGCGACCTGACGCCCGATTGCGCTACGATGGAGCGATTCAACGAGCGCGTGGTTTCCGTGTCGTGCAAGGATAACTCGCAGGCTCCGCGCACGGTGACGATGGAGTATTGGCCGGGGTATGGGAGTTGTTTTCGGCGCTTGCATCAGGCAGCCGTGCTGCGAGCCCAGGCACTGGAGAACCGCGCGGGCCAGCCTAGCATGAGAAAAGGCTGGGACGGCGTGATTTACTCCACTCATAAGCTAACGAAAGCAGACGCCGGTTTCCCCCTTGACGACGAAGGCGAAAGCTCTGGCTCCTCGGTCGAAGGCGATGTGGGGCCAATCAAAGGTGCAGTCATCAAAGGAGGCAGACCCCCGGGTGGGAATTTTGTAGCCGCCAGAGTCAACAAGATTGAGGGTTTGACGATAAAGCAAAAATTGTGTGAGGACTCTAACTTCCGTACCAGCCTCACCACCTCCCACGGCCAGAAGTTCACCTGGTCATACGATACGAATGGCAACTGCATCAGGTCCACTACCCCCATTGATGGCGGCGGCGAGGTTTGCACCTACAACGCGCTCGGTCAGATCACCAGCGTCACCACGCTCAATGGCGCGAACCCCGGCTATCATGATGGGTTCGTCTATGATGCCGCCAGCCACTTTTGCACCGGCATGGTTTGCGATGGCGGCGGCTTGAACCTCACCACCTCCTGCGTCCGCGATGCCTTGGGCCGCATCACCCGCATCACCGATGAGCGAGGCTTCGATTCACTTGTTAGCTACAATGCCTGCGATCAGCCCGTGAGCCTTTCCTCGCCCGTTCTCGGCAGTTCACGGGTGGTTTGCACTCAAACGTATGACATGGGCGGCTTGCCGGTGCGTTGCGATCTGGAGAACCGCGACTCCAGCGGCACGCTCGTAAGCGCCAACCCGGCCTACACCGGTTTCTGTGCGTATGATGCCCGCGGCCGTTTGATCCAAGAAGCCACGGAGCAAAAACCGGTGGATTGTCCGGCGGGTGCCAGTCCCGATAAGCTGGGCCTAGAGAACTTCGAGGTGTGCAATTACACCCTCGATGCCGCCGGCCAGATCACGCGTTGCAGCGTCCCCGCCGTCTGCCGTGGCCAGAGCAGCGATGCCGTCTGTGACTTTCAATACAACGCCCTCGGTCTCTGTGATCGTGTGATCGAAGGTGGTATGGGCCATGCCGATGCGGTGACCACCGAGTTCAGTTACAATAGCTCGTTCCAGTGCGGCAAAATCGTCTGCGTCGCCACCGCTCCGGGAGAAAGCCCCACCACCACCTGCGACTTTGATACGTGGGGCAGACCATCGACCACCACGGACCCGATGGGCAACGTCACGACCTACACCTACAACGACATCACGGGCTACGTCACCGAATCGGTCTATGGCGAGACCACGGACAATCCCGGCAGCGCGGGCAATGTGCTGCTCAGCCAGACTCAATCCAAAACGGGGCATATATCGCTGATCAAGCGATGCGACGATGCTGCCAGCGAAAGGCCATACCATCGCATCAGGAGGCGACTTGATGCGGCGGCTCGATCTGGTGGAGAAATGGGTGACGTTGGCGCTCGCAGGAAGGAGAGGAAGGACATGCTGAGTTGGGTCACGGACCGCACGATCGGCGGTTCATCTGGCAGTGATGACGACAGCGGGCCAGTCAGTTGGGCCTTCCACGCGATCAACGAGAAGGGCCTTCCCGGAACAAAGACGCCAAAGCCCAAGGGTTCATCAACCCATCGCATCATCCCCACCACCTCGGGCCATGCCATCAACACCAAAGGCGCGGGCAGCGGTGACCGCATGGCTTCCTCCGGAGATCCCTTCTTCGACGTCTTCGTCACCGACGACATCGTCATCGCCGATCGTTTTGATCCCTTGGGTCAAGGCTCGGTAGGCACCGAGACGCTCACGATTCACCTTACGCCCGTCGGTGAAATCAGTTCCGTATCTAACAATGGCGACCTCCTCGCCGTATATGGCTACGACACTGCCGGACGTTGTGTTTCGCTCGATCTCCCCACGGTCGAGAAACAAACCGACACACTCGATGCCAGTGGCAACATCATTTCCAGCGTGCTGCTCTGCCGTTCCACCATCGCCGGCACCGCCAGTAAGACCTACACCACCACGGCCACTTATGACGCCGCATCGCGGCTTGTCAGTAGCAGCGACGGCGTGGGTAACACCAACCTGTTCGCCTACGACAGCATGGATCGCTGCGTTTCCCGCACTTGTCCGAATGGCCTCGTCATCCACAACGACTACGACACCGTCTCGCCAACCACCGGCTTCAGCAGTGTGCGCCAGTGGTGCGATTATAACAACGACGACGTGCCCGACCAGATCTTTTCCAGCGTCATCCTCTGCGGTGCCTGCGTGAGCACGGCGGACCCGCTCGGCTACGCCATCACCTACAGCTTTGATGCCATCGGACGCTGCAATCGCTGCACCTATCCCGACGGCACCTTCGAATCCTGCGTCTTTGATTCCCTGAGCCGCGCCACCACCGTCACCCGGAAAGATGGTGCCATCATAGCCTGTGACTTCGACCTCAAGGGCCGCTGCATAAGCCGCAGCATCTCACATTTGCCCGCAGGTTTGGTGCCCGTGCCGACGACCACGTTCCAATACGACGGGCTCGATCGGTGCGTCGTGGCGGCAGACAACAATTCCGCCGTGACCTGGTTCCGCGACTCGCTGGGCAACGTCATCGAGGAAGATGGCGCTGACTCTGTCCTCCACGATTACGACCATCGCGGTCTGCTCACCACTACCTACAGTGATGGCACCAAATTCCAATACAACCGCGATGCCTTCGGCCGCGTAATCAACTTCAGCAGCGTGGTGAACAACGTGATGCAGCAGCCAGCTATCAGCGTCTGTGATTACTCCGGCTTCGACTGCGTGAAGGAAGTTCGCGCCGATGGAGTGAACACCACCTTTGATTACCGCAGCGACGGTGAAGCACCGCTCAACCTGCCCGATGGCTTCGCGGACTTCTCCTTTGGCGAATGTGTGCGCTGCGTGGTGACGAACCCCTCCGGCGTTACCATCGGCAATTACATCACCCGCCGCAATCCCGATGGCGAAGTGGTGCAAATCAACAGCGCGTTCGGCAATGGCCAAGCACAGCGCCGTATCACCTTCACTCTTGATGACCGCGATCTGATCACTGCCTGCCTCACGCAAGTGCGCGAAAACGCCAGCCTGCCGTTCAGCGTGGAAAGCGAAGTAGGCTACGGGCTCGATGCGCGCGGCAAACGCGTCAGCGCCAGCGGCGGACGTCATCCCGGCACCTACACCAGCACGCCGGGCGGTGTGTCGAGTCCGTATGATCGCGAAATGGCGCAATATTCCACCTGGCCCGGCGGCGCCTTGCGCTGGGACCCCGAAGGCTCGCTCCAAGTCCTCGGTCGCGACAACAAGTCCGGTGAAACCACCTACCTCGCCTATGATGCGATGGAACGACTCGTTAGTTCTTATGATTCCGTCACCGGAGTCGCGATGGACTACAGCTATGATCCGATTGGCCGTCGCCTTGCCAGCAGCGTCCACGGTTCAGGGCAGCCCGCCACTTACTTCATCTATGACGGCGACACCTGCTACCAGGAACTTGATAGCAGTTTTAATCCCACGATGACCTATGCGGTGTGCGATGGGCACCAGCTTTCCATCACGGCAGGATCATCCCTCTATTACGTGCACGAGGTTCACTCTCCACGGGACATCATGACAGGATGTCCGACCGGCCGCTATCAACCCACCCATCCGCACAACGGCGGATGTTCGACCGGCCGCCTCATCGCCAGCAGCACCGGCAGTGTCATCGAACGCTTCGACACCGACGACGCTGGTTTCCCGATTTTCCTCAACGAAACCGGCCATGTGCGCAGCGGCGCCACCACTTCCATCATCGGCTACCCTTGGCTTGCCCCTGACTGCGCCTGGTGCCCCGAAAGCAGTCTTTTCGCTTGCCCAGACGGCGTCTATTGCCCAGACCTTGGGCAGGCTATTTCAGAACGGGGCATGATCCTGCCCATGGGGGCCTCCAACCCGAAGAAGGAATACGTCGGCCACGTCACGCTGATCAGATAGAATCCTCTATAGATGTTAGACTGACCGCGTAATCATTCGCTGACAGTATCGCGACCCACTTCGCCGGTCTCGTATCCATCAACAGCTTCATGCAGGAGAATATTAGAAAATTTGAAAGAATTTGAGGGATTGATTCGCACTGCATCTCGCTTTGCAGAGGACTTTTCACCCTGAATCGGGTCATCGGCCATCATTGCCCAATCCGGCATCCCCAAAACCAACCCAGCCAGCCAAAAACCCACCATGAAACTGCCATTCGTTGACCACGTGACTCACACCGCATTTCTCGCCGCGTTCGCCATAGGGATCGCCGTGCCAAACGCCCTCGCCACAACCTACACTTTCACTCCTACAGTGGTGGGTGCCAACCCTTGGACCACCATCGGAAACTGGGATGTGAATGGTCTGCCCGCATCTGCTGCCGACGCCGGGGTCACGTTTTTCAGCGACACGACGACTGCCTTGAGCAATGGTGCCTTCGCAGTCAACACGGATCCGTCCGCGCTCACCGTCAACACGCTCACGATCAACGGCAAAGGGGCTGATGCGACGGCCAACACCACAGTCGGCATCGGTACTGCCAACAATATCTGGACGTTTGACGGTGCGACCCCGACGGTCAACCTCAACGGCATGAATGGAACCAAGGCGTTGGTTCCCTCGTTCTTGCCTAAGATCGTGCTCAACCAAGATATCACTTTCACCGGCAACGGCACGGCCAACAGCGCCTCGGGGTCGGGGGGCTTCACTTTCTCAGGTGCCATCAGTGGTGCCTACAAGCTCACCAAATCCGGCACGAGCTTGCTAACGCTCGGCACGGCGAACACGTATTCCGGCAAGACGATCATCAACGGCGGCACGCTCGTCGTCACTGCGGGCGATGGCACCGGATCAGCAAATTCGCTGGGGGCCTATCCCGCCACCTTCCAGTCCGACAACCTCACCATCAATGGCGGAGGTACCCTTTTCCTGAATATGAGCAACAATGCCTTTCAGGTGAAGCGTGGCGTCACACTGGGTGCCGGCACCGCCAATATCTTGATGAAAGGCGGGCAAAACGAGTATTTTTACAGCGTGATCAGCGGGCCCGGAAACCTTAACTTTGTAGCCTTGGGCAATAGCACACGACCTTGGTTCCGCGCGGCGATGACCTACAGCGGCACCACCGCCATCAATGCCGGCAGCGGCACGATGGGCTTTGGCGATGCCACTAACCTCGCCAATGACGGCTCAATGGTCAACAGCCCGAGCTTGAGCCTCAACTGCACCGCAGTCTGGCAAAATAAAGGCCCGACAACCTATGCCGGGATCATCAGCGGTTCTGGTAGCAACGCCCAGATCAAGCCAACGGGTGCCGCTCTTCCTAACAATCTTTCAAATGCCGCGGTGGCCCTTGGTGACGGCTTTACCGCCTCCCTTACCACAGCGGCCCGCGGCACCTTGACCCTTACTGGGGCAAACACCTACACCGTGGGCACGGTCATCGCCGAGGGTGGCATCACCCTTGCCGGGGATGGCACTCTCGGCAACAACGCCAACGCCCTCTGGATTGGCTACGGCGTGCTGGATTTGGGCGGCAAGACCATCACCCAGGATGGGGGCGTGACATTGATCGACGGCACCCTCCAAAATGGCACCCTGAGCAGCACCGGCGGCTTTACTCTGAGCTCTGCCGGCACCAACGGTGGGTTCGTCGTCAACGCCAATCTGGCCGGCAGCGGCAACTTGGCTAAGTCCGGCGTCGGTGCCGCCACCCTTTCCGGCGTGAACACCTACACCGGCAACACAACCGTCAGCGCCGGGACGCTAACTCTCGCTGCTGCCGCGCAGCTCAAGTTTGTCATCGGTGCCACCAGCGGCGTCAATAACAGCATCAGCGGCACCGGAACAGTGGTCTTGGCCGGCGATTTTAACATCGACACCACTCTCGCTGATGCCACGGCCCTTACCACCGGAACCTGGCTGCTGGAAAACGTCACCACCCTCACCGGTGCCTATGACAGCAGCTTCCGGGTCTTGAGTGGCACCACGCCATGGAGTGTGACCGGTGCCACTTGGACCAAGACAGTGGGCTCGAAAATCTACACCTTTGATGAAACAACCGGCACCCTAACACTCAGCAGCGGCGGTGCCACTGTGTACGATAACTGGGCGATTGCCAAGGGCCTCAGCGCTCTCAACAACGGCCCGGGACTGGATCCTGACAACGACGGTGCCGCCAACCTCGCCGAGTTTGCCTTTAACGGCAATCCGCTCAGCGGATCGGACAATGGCCACGTCTATGTGCTGACAACCGACAATGACAGCAGTCGGAAACTCATCCTTACTATCGCAGTGCTCTCAGGCACGCCGGTTTTCAGCGCGGATGATTCGCCTACCGCCACCTTCGGCGGCATCACCTACGCCATCCGGGGCAGCAACGATCTGGGCACCCCCGCCAAGGTCAACGTTCTTGCAACACCCGTGACAACCGGCCTGCCCACTGCCGGAGCAGGCTATGAGTACCGCAGCTTCACCCTTGATGGTTCCACCGGTCTTCCCACCAAAGGATTCCTCCGTGCACAAGTCACACATCCGTGAGAGCCAGGGTGATCGGGTGGCGGCAGGGCGGATTTTTGCACGGAGGGTCATCGCGGGCTTGGTGTGAGCAGGTTGAA
>JBAXCM010000101.1:0-11456 GCA_037141475.1 Verrucomicrobiota bacterium
GGACCCGGGGGATATTGCCGAACTTTCGCAAAGCCATGGCAGCTCCCGCGGGGATGCCTGAATTCAAGGGGAATGTGGCGGCTGTGCTAACTGAGAAATACTGGGATTCTGAATTGGGCGAATTGGTTGCCAGATCCGAAAAGGTCAAGGGATTGTCCAAGAAGTTGGCGAAAGAGGGCAAGCTCAGCGCTGAGGAACAAAGGGCGGCGGTGGAGAAATACAACGCCGAACTCTTCACGCCGAAGGAGCGGGAAATCCTTGCGAAGGGGAAATCCAACCAGGCCTATCATTATCTGGGTTCCTCAAAGATCATTGCGCAGATTGGCAAGGCGTTTGCCGAGGCTATGGCGCATTTGATCAAGCAACCGCAAGGTGCCGTGGATGGCGCGGAGGATGCCAAACGCCAGTAATCCTTGTATTCGAACTTATAGATATCAAAAGACTCGATCTGTGAAACCTCCAGCCATGAGAAGCTTTCTTGTGTTGTCAGCTGCGGCAGTGGCGCTGTCCATCGTGCCCGTTGTCAGCGGGGCACCGAAATCACGCGAAAAGTTGCCTATCCCAGATTTTACCCAGGGCGGCAAGATTCCGCAGGGCAGTCTTGACGTCACTCATGACTGGACTCTCGGTGCCACCGGGGCGCGCGGCTGGGTCTATGGCTCCAATGGCCGAACCGTCGAGGCGCGGCAGATCCTTGTGACCAAAGTTGCCAAGGATTCACCAGCCGACGGGGTTCTCAATTGTGGCGATGTGATTCTGGGGATTGGTGCAAAACCGTTCGACGCAGATGCCCGCACCGAACTCGCAAAAGAGATCACCATGGCAGAACAAGATGCCGCTGGCGGTTTGCTCAAGTTGATGCGCTGGCATGCCGGCCGGACTGAGACAGTTGGGCTCAAACTGCCTGTCATGGGTACCTACAGTGGCACCGCCCCATACGATTGCCCGAAGTCCAGCAAGATTTTTGAGCGTGGTTGTCTGGCCATTGCCAAGAAGGGACTCGGCGGCGTATCTATTCCTAACGATCTTAACGCGCTGGCGCTGCTGGCCAGCGGCAAGGATGAGTACCGACCCATGCTGGCTGACTACGCAAAAAAAGTGGCCACCTACCGGGTAGAGCAGTACGCGACGTGGCATTACGGATATGCCATCATGTTCCTAGCAGAGTATGTTCTGGCAACTCACGACGTGTCGGTGCTCGATGGCTTAAGGCGCTTGGCTCTGGAGTCGGCTGGTGGCCAGAGTGGCGTCGGCACTTGGGGCCACAAGTTTGCGAGGCCGGATGGCAACTTGAATGGCTATGGCTGCATGAACCAGCCGGGACTCAGTTTGACCATCGCTATGGTGCTGGCCCGGCAGGCCGGCGTCGATGATCCGGTGTTGGACCGGGCCATCACCAAGGCTGCAAATTTTCTGCGAAGATATGTCAACAAAGGGGGGATCCCGTATGGTGATCACGGGCCGTGGATGGCGCATGAGGACAACGGAAAATGCTCCAGCGCGGCGGTGTTGTTCGACCTCCTGGACGACCGCGAGGCGTCGTCGTTTTTCTCACGGATGGGCACGGCAGCGTACGATGAGCGGGAAAAGGGCCACACCGGCAATTTCTTCAATGTGTTGTGGGCCTTGCCAGGTGTTTCCCGCTGCGGTCCGCTGGCAACCGGCGCCTATATCAAAGAACAGGCGTGGTACTACGATCTGGCTCGTGGCTGGGATGGCAGTTTTGACTATCAGGGAGAACCTGGTGGTGAACAAGAGCATGGCAAGTACACCCGTTGGGATTGCACGGGAGCCTATTTGCTAGCCTATGCGCTGCCATTGAAAAGCCTGTACCTAACGGGCAAGAAGCCGTCTTCGGTTGTGGCCTTGAATGCCAGTGATGTGGAAATGGTTATATCTGCGGGGCGTGACTATTTTCCTGTGAATGGCAAAAGCGGATACGATGCGCGCACCAAGGATGAGTTGCTGGCCGGTTTGTCAAGTTGGTCGCCAGCAGTGCGTCATCGCTCGGCTCAAGCGCTGAAGGGACGGCAGGCGGATGTTGTTTCGCAACTCACCGAGATGTTAGCAGGGACGGATCGGGATACCCGCTACGGTGCCTGCGAAGCGCTGGGCAATTTGGGTCCGCTGGCCGACGCTGCGCTGCCGCAGCTGATAGCTTTGCTTAAGGATTCAGATCCATGGCTGCAAGGTCTGGCATGCAAAGCCTTGATGAACCTGGGCACGGAGGCGCGCAATGCCAGTGTTAATGATTTGTTAGCCATGATGGTCCGCCCGAATCCTGCCGACCCGAGAAGACTGGCCCAACGTGACGCCTGTGTGACTCTGTTTGCACGATCCCCCGGCGTCCACGATGGTCCCCAAAGCATCCTAGCCGACTCGCTGGAGGGCGTGGATCGCCAATTGCTCTATCCGGCCGTCCAGTCGGCTTTGGAGAATGAAGATAGCGTCGTGCGTTCGGGCGTGGGGAAGGGGATCTATGACAAGTTGAGTGAGAGCGATCTGGCGAAGTTGCTGCCGGATATTGTCAAGGCGACCGAGAAACTGGCACCCAGCGACGAGATGTTTGGCGACGGCGTGCGGTTGGCGGGCCTCGAACTTCTGGCGCGCCTTCACATTCGCGAGGGTATGCCCCTCTGTGTGTCGGTCATGGAGTTTGATCGCTGGGGCAGTGGCAAGCGGGTGCCGGGATGCATGAATGCTTTACGCAAGTATGGCGCGAACGCCAAGGAGGTATTGCCACAGTTGAAGGAAATTAGCCGGGACGCCGGCGGCGGGAACAAGGATATCAACAAGCTTATCGATGACATCGAAGCCAGCACGGACGCGCCGACGTTGGTGAGTTTGACGGAATTTATTGCGCATGCATCCGAGAATGTGGATCATTCAAATAACATAAAGATAGGAACACCATGAGAAACTTTGGACAGTGTGCGAGGTGTGCCATGACCCACCCTCATCCAATTTTCCGCCTTCCACTGGCGATGCTTTTCTTTTCCTGTGCCGCCAACTGCGCTGCGGCGGAAGCGCCCGTAACGGGCTTCTACAAGGCCCCGCCGCTGTTTTCCACGGCCCCCTCGGAGACGGCTTCGCTCCAGACGATCGACCGCTTCGGCCCGGTCGGCATCGGCATCGAGTTGCACCAACCCGCCTTCGTGATGAAGGTCAAAAACGTCGAGCCAGATTCTCCCGCAGCCGCCACTGGCAAGCTCAACAAAGGCCAGATTATCGAGACGATCAACGGTCAGAAGCTCAAGGACATCGACCCGCGCATCCAACTCGGCGAGATCATCACCGCGGCAGAGGCTGCAGACGGCTTGGTCAAACTGGTCGTCAGGGATGGGCCGGAGGTCCCGCCCCGGGAAGTCGTCGTCCAAATCCCCGTGCTCGGCACCTATAGCAACACCTGGCCACTCAATTGTCACAAGTCTGATAAAATTGTGCGTGGTTTTGCCGACTACACGCGGGCGGTTGGACCTGGCAAGAGCTTCGGCGCCATCGGCATGTTGTTCCTGCTTTCGACAGGCGAGGAACAGGACCTCGAAGCCGTGCGAGGATGGGCGAGGGGCAGCGCTAGGAACGCTCCCGCCTACGCCTGGCACCTCGGCTACGGTGGCATCCCGCTCTGTGAATACTACCTGCGCACCGGCGATCAGGAGGTCCTGCCGACCATCCAGGGCTGGGTCAACAGCGCGGTGAAGGCACAATACCTTGACGGTTGGGCCGGCCGAGGCGGGGTGGCGGCGGTCACCTATGGCGGCGGCGGCGGTCACCTCAACGCCGGCGGCACCGCAGTGGTCACCTTCCTGCTGCTGGCCAAGGAGTGCGGCGCGAACGTGCCCGACCATGCGCTGCTCGGTGCGCTGACCCACTTTTTCCGCTGGGCCGGCCGCGGCAACAATCCCTACGGCGACAACCGGCCGGAAAACGGCCTGGTTGACAACGGCAAGAATGGCAACCTCGCCTTCGCCATGGCCGCTGCTGCGTCTCTAACACCTAACGGCGAGCAGTCGGTTTACGCCGGTGCCCGCGATGCCGCCGCGCTGACCAGCTTTTACACCACCACCTTCATGCTCCACGGCCATACCGGCGGCGGCATTGGTGAAATCTGGCGCAGCGCTGCGATGGGCCTGCTCCAGCAGAAAATGCCGGCCCAATACCGGGAGTTCATGGACAACCGGCGTTGGCATTACGAGTTGTCCCGCCGCTTCGACGGATCCTTCGGTATCCTCGGCGGGGCCGACTATGACACCGTCGCTTGGGGTGCCGGCTATGCGCTCACCTATACGATCCCCCGCAAAACATTGCGCATCACCGGCGCTCCGCCGTCAAGATTCTCCAAGCCCTATCAACTCCCGCAGCGCCCGTGGGGCACCCAGGCCGACGATGCCTTCGACTCGATCCAGCCGGCCGCCTTCCCCGATGGCAAACGTGCGGATTTTTCCGCTGAAACCCTCGTCAACGACTCCGGTCGTCCGTTGCTCGTCCGCATGACCCAACCCGACGTCAGTGACGACACGTTGCGCCGCTACGTCCATCACCCTGATCACTTTGTGCGCCTGATAGCCGCCCGCAAGGCCATGGGCCTCGACACGTTGTACCTCGGCAAGGCGATCCCCGGCGATGGCAAAGCCCGGCCCTCCCTCGTGCTTGAGTTCATCCGCTCCAAAGATGTGCGTGTCCGCTGCGCCGCGATCCACGCGGTTGCCACGGATCTAACAGGTGATGCGCTGGCGGCCTTTGTCCAACCCACGATGCTTAACCTGTTAGTCGCGATGCTCAAGGACCCGGAGGAATCGTGGTGGGTCAAGGACGCCGTTCTCAACCTCTTCGGACGGTTGCCTGCCAACGTCATCGCTCCGCACATCGACCTCATTTTACCCTACCTCAAACATCAGGAATGGTGGCTGCAAAGTGCCGCGCTCAACGCGCTCGGCCGGGTTGCTGCCGACCCGCATTGCTATCAGAAAATCCTGCCTGCCATCGGGGAAGCGTTGCGCACCTGCCAACGTTTCAACGCAACCTGCTCAGCCGGGTTGGAGGAAATGTTAGCCAGCATCCGTGCAGCTCCCCCCGAGGTGCAACAACTGGCGGTCGAATCCCTGAAGGCGGCCTACACGGGCTTCGACGGCGTGAAAACCGCCCCCGGCGGCCAGGACATCACCAAGACCTATGACTCACAATTGGAATTTCTAGCTAACACCTTGGCCGGCGCGCCAGGCGGCTATGACCTGCTTTACAAACTCGGCAAGGAACTCTACCCAGAACAACTATTGCCTTACTCCTCGATCTTCCTCTCCGCCAACCCGGCGAATTTCGGCCCCGAGTTGCAACAGGCAATCGGCCCGATCATCCGCGACCAACTCGTGTACGAATACCTCGGCAATAACCGCGAACACCTGCTCGCCGAAGCCCAGGCCACCCGTCAAAGCAGCAACATCACCACCGCCTTCGACCCCTTGGTCGGGCTTTATCGCAAGGTGGGCGTCCACGACTACGACTGGCATCTTTTCGACCCGAACCTGAAGGATGCCAGCTGGGATTACTTCACCTTCGATCCGCCGGAAAAGCAAAAATTCGACCTCTCGCCATGGCGCTATCGCAAGGTGACCTACCCGCAGGGCATGGAGAATTGGTTCACCCCCGGATTCGACCCGGTCCGGGCCGGTTGGAAAAATGGGCAGGCTCCGTTCGGCCAGTATCAAGGCAAGTTGGTCACCGACCCGAATCCGCGCGGCAGATTCAGTTCTCCCGACCCGATGCGCACCCTGTGGGACAAGGAAGTCCTGTTAGTTCGCGGCACCTTCCGGCTCCCGCCGCCCCAACCGGGATACCTTTATCGAATCGTTGTCAGCACCGGCTTATACGTCGGTGCCGGCGATGGCTACCGTCTCTATCTCAACGGCAAACCGTTGGTCGAGGTCAAGGAGGGCATCGGTCGGGGCAGCGGCGGCACCCTCCGTGGTGCCTTCATCACCAAGGAGCTCCTGGATGAGTTTGGCAATGGCCCCGTCACACTCGCCGCCATCACCTTTCTCCGCTACGGCGACCGGGCGATTGTGACCATGCCACCGGTCCCTCAGGGGGTCTTTAGCATGTGGATCGAGGAAATGAAACTCCCGCCGCTGGATGACACCGCGTTCCGAAAATCCGCCACCGTGATCCCAATGCTGTCCGCCGCATGGCAGGAAAAGCAGGATCCTGAAAACAAGGAGTTCCAAACCACCGACGACCGCTTCCACTACGACGGCAAGTTCGTCGCCAACCCGCGGTTGCTGGGTTCATGGACCGCTGTCGCAATGGTTACGGATCTTGAAGCCTTTGATCCCGCCAAACCGGCCCCCATCAACAACGCACCCTTCGGGGGACTCACCCTCAAGGAGGATGGTCTTACCGACAAGACAATCCGGATCTGGTCCGGCGATACCCTGATAGACATGACTCGCTGGCAGGCGCTCAAGATGACGGCGCGGACCATCGATGGCACGGAATACCTCGCCGTCGAAGCCGGCGGCTTCAGCGAGAAAAACCCCGCCGGCTGGAAATGCCCACTCATCATCATGAAACGAAATCAGCCTCTCTTACGTTAAAGCCATCGTTTGAAGCATCCGGCCTTCCTTGAAAATGCCCATACCTGCGGAGTTCACCAACTGGCAGACACATTCAGAGCCTATTTAAGCCGATGAACCCAGATCAGACAGGACCTTCGGAGCCCCCCAATCCAGATCCTCCGGCGATCGGTAGACTCCCGGAAACCGACATGCATTTTGGTTCCGATGCGGACATGCTGGAATGGTGCCAAAGCGAAGGCATCGTTCCGCACAGGGATGAGGATGGATTTTGGGACTGGCAGCGGGCTTGGGATGAATACTGCGGTAGGATTGATAGAGAGGAAGCAGCTAAACAATGAGCAAAGGACGGCCGGAAATCACCATTAGGCACGGCCGGGGGGCTGGCGGAATGCGGGACAGCCTTTACAACAAGCAATTTCTTTGGTATTCGAACTCATGCCCGTTGTTCGGGCCGATGAGATCGAGGTATAAGGTTTCGGTAAGATCTTGACGGGCTTGGCGGGAGGTCATGGGAGGCAAAGGTTGTGGAGCAAACTTGGCAGGGGAGTCGCAGTGATGACCTCGGAGAGAGGGATAGTGTGCTTGCCAGGATATCCCCTAAGGACTCCGCGTAAAGCCGGGCCAAGGTCGTTTTGCCTACCTGCCGAGGTCCCGGCAGCGCCACCACCGGATCATCCACCAAGCGCTCGTGGATGGCATGAAGGTAGGCGGTTCGGGCAAGGATCATGCTTGAATATTGAATGGTTAATGTCCGATTTTCAAGGATAATTTCCGAGAATCTTCATCTGATGAGTTCGAAACAAGCTAGATCCTCCCAGAAATCATAGTCCGGGCTGGCTGAATATGCTCGTAATCAATCACAAGTGGATCCTCCGTCGGGCCGACGGCACCCTGGCCGGCCACGAAGGTCAACTCGTCCATGAGGATGGGCACGGAACGGGACGTCTATTCAAAAGGCACAGGGTCGGTAGTCTGGTTGCCTCTACCGCGCTCTACCGCCGTTAGCGACTGGTAGAGGCCGGTAGAAAGCCATAAACCTTGTAACTACAGGGAAAGCTCTACCGGTGATGGTCTTTCTGCCCGGGGGTTGAAAACAATCCAAACGAAAGTCGCCGGGGGGGATTTTAATACCCCGGCTCTTGCTGTTGTTGCGGTAGCAGGGCCATCCTCTCCTCGTCTACTGAGGTGGGCATCGAGTGTGTCGGGAGCAAGGGGTTCGAGTTTGGCGGAGTAGGTGATGCGGCTTTTGGTGTCGCTGTTAGGGCCGAGTTGGAGGGTCGCCGCGTCAATTCGACACGCCGTTGGTTTGCGCAAGCGCAAGGGGTGCCAGCAATATTGCGGTGTCGCCTCACAATCTAACGCATTTATGATTCATGATCGATTTGTGGTGTGGATTTGTGCGGGTTATTTTCGCCCGGTAACCGGCACCACGGCCAGTGGCCGCAACATCACCGGCCCGAGCAAGCCCGATGGCAAGAGCTGCGAGTCCTTGCGCCAGTGATGCCATGTGGTGAATGTCACTCGCTGCGGCACCGTCCGCGCCGAACCGTTGAGCAACCAGTCCGGCCAGCGCTTGAGAGGCAACCCTGCCCACTCGATGTCTTCCGGCAGTTGTTCATCACCGATCAGGCGGTTAGGCCAGAGGTTGGTGACCTCAATCTCCAGCAGATTATCCCCCGCCCGTGCAGCGGGTGTTAGGTCCACGCGAAACGGGGCCTTCCACCGAATGCCCAGTTTGCGGCCGTTGAGCCGCACTTCGGCGATTACCTGCACCCGTCCCAAGTCCAGATGCAATTCCCTGCCATTGCCCAACAATTCTGCCGGGATATCCAGATTTCGCCGATAGGTGGCGGTGCCTGAGAAATACTTGATACCGGCCTCTGGATGATCGGTCCATGAGACCAGCTTGGCGAAGACCGCTTGCGGTGGGGCGCCGCGGTCGGCTTGGAACGAGACATTCCACGGGCCGGTGAGTGCCAGCGGTTCCGGCAGGTCGACGGTCCGGACGATATCCTTGCCGCCGCTATTAGGTGCCATCACATAGCGGCCCGGATCCCAGGCACGCAGCACGGTGCCTGCGGAAGTGAGCGTTAATGTTGGCGCGGGTGGTTGATAGCTCACGGGCTTTTCTGGCAGACGCAGTTCATTGCCATCGTCGAGCACAAGGTTTCGAAGGGCACCGTCGATGGCATATTGCAGCCAGAGTTTTTTTGGCTTTTGTGGTGCGGGATCCGCACCCGCCAGCTCCTTGTCAACCCGCACCGCGATTTGCCCATCATGGACTTTATGAGAGACGCTGGCGGTGATGTCAGCCAGCGCAAGCGGCAATAACTGCACCTTATCGGGGAGAACACCGCCATAGATGCCGTGAACAATGCGCAGATCTCCGGGACCATCGCCTGCTTGCGGCAGTTGCAAAATCTGGTGCTCCGTCACTGTCACCGTATGAGGCTGCCCCCCGACCGTATAATCCACCCTCATTTTCTTTGCCATGTTTGGTGATGGATCACCGGCAAAGTCCCGGTAATCAATGGTTTCCAAGCGTCCATCCCGGATCAAGCGGCGCAGCGGTTCGGTGACGTCAGCCAATCCCGGGGCGCATTGCAACGAGCCATAACTCGCGGATAGAATCTCAAGCACGGGTGTGTGAAACGGCGCGCGTGCCGGCGGCGCGGTGAAGGATTTCACCAAGGATGCACTTGCGGTCACCGGACGCCGGAATACCACAAAGACCGATCCGGATTGCTCGAGATCCAAGGTCACGCTGGTGCGGCCATTCTCGATGCTCCAACATGAGGCATCCGCGATGGTACCTGCCTCAGCATCCCATAACTCCGGCTGGCGACCTGCGACCCGGAAAGTGCATGCCACGGTGAGAGCCCGTGATTCCTGGTTAGATACAAGGTAAACCTCAGCATCCCCGATGCGGCGATGGATGAAGGGCAAGGGCGAGTTCCCGGCGGCAGTCTCGCAGTCCGGGGCCAGCGCAAGTTGCTTGAGCGCCGCCTCAACCGACTGCCCGCTCATGACGCGCCCGGCACCGAAGGCGTGCACGCCGGCGTCTTTGCCCCAGACTTCTTCGGCGATTTTTCCAACTTCCGCGTCACAGTCCGGGAACTCTGATAGACTCGGTGATTTCAGCGGCTTGGACGCCATCACCGTGGCTCCCTTCTCCACCAACTCGCGCACAATGCGTGCCGTCGCTGGCGTCATCCACGGAGTGTCAGGCAGGACTAGCAAACTATAACTGGTGCCTGCCGGGGTTGTGATCCGGCCATTCGTAACAGTGAGCTTCGGGAGCAGGTCGGTGCCGCAAGCATCGTAATCGTAGCCCTTGGCCTTAAGATCGGGGCGGTGGACTCCTCCATTAGGCGCGGCCTCGCCACCAAAAAACAGCACGTCCGCCACGGGTTGTCCCTGCTGCAAGAGGGATTGGCCGCGGGCGACGTAGGCCAACCAGTCACTCGATTGCTCCCACCATGTGTTGGTGCGGCCGAAGTGGGTGCCCCAGCGGCCCATGGTCATGCCAGGATATTGGTTGAGCCACGGTTGATGGGCATAACAATGCAGGATGAACCGGTTGACGCCGCCGCACCATTGCAAGTCACCCAGAGCTTTGATTGCTCCCGGATGGTTTAACCACTTGCCATTTTTTTGATCCGCGGTGAACGACTCCGCCCCGATTATCTGCATGCCATGAGTATGTGCGATTGAGGCGGCTAGTTTGACAGAATCCGCTTCACCCCTATCAGCATCCGCCCAGAACTCGCCCATGAGTATATCAGCCTTGGTGCCGACTTGCAGGCATTCATACGGGCCATTATAGGGTTCCATGTTTGCCATCAAGCCGTTTCTGCGGCACACTTCACTGAAGTAACCATAGTAGTTTTCAAAAAACAAATCGCCGATCGTGCGCCGGAAATCCCAGAGGAAGCGCTCGCTGATCTCGCCACTGTCCACATAACAACCGCCTAACACCGGCAGGTATGGAACCGGATCGTAGCCGCGGCGTTGGATGAACTCAGCGCGAAACCGCGGTGTCCAGTTATTGCATCCAACCTCATAACTATCGATGAGGCACTGGTTGACCGACTGGCCCACCAAAGGCCCGAGTTTGCCAAGAATTGGGGCCACACCGCCAGCCCAGAAAGCATCGAACGCCTCGCGACTGAGTTTATCAACTTCCAACCCGCGGCCGGCTTCAGGGGCCGGACTGTTGATCGCACAAGTCGGAGTGTGGCCGATGCGCAAAATCGTCCATTCCCCGGCCGGAAAATCCCATGTGAGCTTGCCATCCGGCATCATCATTTTGGATAGATCAACAATTTGCCGGCGTTGAATTACGGCTTGCGGAGCCACATCGGCCGCAGCCGGTTGCTGGCCATAAGCACTCGCACCGCTGAGGGATTTTTGGGCCAAATTTCCGATAGGCACCCGGTTGTTGGGAGTGGGGAATGCCAGAAGCACGATATCGCGGTAATGGTCGCGGGTGGATTCAGGCTGGGGCACCACGGCATCGAAGCGAACCGGGCCAGTGACGTGCAGTTCGCGGGTCACCACGGTCTGCATGGCATGTTCGGGTTTCACCCAGGGTCCGCCGCTCGACGACCATCCGGCGGAGTTATGGAAGCCCAGCTCCATTCCTAACCGATTTGCCTCAGTCGCGGCGTGCTGGATGAGATCCAACCACAGGGGTGACATGAAAGGAGCTGGGCCAGCAGGAATCTCCTCGTCCACATTGAATATCTGGGCACCGTTGATACCGACGCGCTTCATCGCTTCCAAATCGGCGGTGATGCCCTCCTTGGTGATATTGCCGTTCATCCAGTGCCACCATGTCTGGGGCTTGGCGGAATCAGGCGGATGCGTAAAGCTCTTCGCCAG
>JBAXCM010000102.1:0-11437 GCA_037141475.1 Verrucomicrobiota bacterium
GTTTTACGCTTCGGGAGAGGCTTCATGACGGGTCTTTCACGATGACACGAATCTCCTCGAGCCCGTCGGATTTCTCCAGACATACCAGCACGTGATCGCAGCGCCGTGTGCTCAGGGTGATGCCGGTGTAATCAGGTTGGATCGGCAGTTCGCGATGGCCGCGATCGACGAGCACGGCGAGTTCCACCCTAGCGGGGCGGCCGTAGTCGGAGAGAGCATCCAGGGCCGCGCGGACCGTGCGGCCAGTGAAGAGGACGTCGTCCACCAGAATCACGTGGGCCCCTTCGATCGGAAACGGAATATCGGATTCCAACAGCTTGGGATTTTCGTGAAGGTGCTCGAAATCATCCCGGTAGAGTGATATATCGAGGATGCCGAAATTGAGATCCCGGTCATCTTCGGCGAGGCGGGTGAGGACACGTTGAGCCACCTCATCGCCGCGGCGGCGGATGCCGATGAGCGCGATGGGAGCATCGGCGGTTTTGGCGCGAATGGCTTCTGCCAAGCGGTCGACGGCGGCGGCAATATCTTCAGAACTTAGAGTCATAGGGAGGGAGCTGAGAATCAGGTGAAATGCAGGATGCCGATATCGCCCCGGCGTTGGCGTCCGGGAAAGTCGATGTGCCCGGCGGCGGCGTGGGCCTGCTCAACTGCGGCTTCGCGGGTGGCAGCACCGGCCACCACTGCCAAGACCCGGCCGCCGTTGGTTTCCCATTGGCCTGCGGAATTGCGGCGCGTCCCGGCGTGATAAATGCGGGCCCCGCCACAGGCGTCCAGTCCGGTGATAAGGTCGCCACTGCGCGATGACGCCGGATAACCGGCGGATGCAAGGATGACGCATACGCTCCAGCCATCGTTAAAATCCAGCAAATCAGCCCGCAATTGCCCTTGAGCCCCGGCCAGGCAGAAACCCGCCAAATCGCCGTGGACCAGCGGCATGACAGCCTGGCATTCCGGGTCACCGAAGCGGCAATTGTATTCGATGACCTGCGGGCCGCTGGCGGTGAGCATGATTCCGAAGTAGAGGAATCCGCGGTATGGCAGGGTCTCTCGGCGCAAACCAGCGACGGTGGGACGGATGATTTCGGCTTCGATTTGAGCGAGGGTTTCCGGCGGTATGAGTTGGCGACTTGCCACCGCGCCCATGCCACCGGTGTTGGGGCCGCAATCCCCCTCACCGATGCGCTTGTAATCGCGGGCCGGCGTGAAAATCAGATACGAGTCGTCAACGATGGCAGCAAACACCGACACCTCGGGCCCGCTCAGGCATTCCTCGACGAGCACCCGACCCTCGCCGAAACGCCGCTGGGTGAATACCTCGTCAAGGAACTCGTCGGCCGCCGCCGCATCCGGGCACACCGCAACGCCTTTGCCAGCGGCCAGGCCATCGAATTTGAGGACGGTGGGATATTCGTCGGCGATGGCGGCGCGGGCCTCGGCCAAGTTGGCACAAGCGGTGGCATGGGCGGTTGGAATGGAGTTGCGAAGCAAAAAGCCCTTGGAAAATTCCTTGCTGGCCTCGAGTTGAGCCGATTCCTTTTGGGGGCCCCAGCAAGGGATACCGGCCTTGGCGCAGAGGTTGGCCAGACCTTCGCCCTTCACCAGATAGCTTTCCTCACCGGCCACGCAGAGGTCGATGGCGTGGGATTTCATCCAACCCACCAGAGACTCCACGCCGTCGGCGGCCACGGGCTCCGCCAACTCGGATATCGCATCACTGCCGGGAAAACAAAATAGCTCCGGTCGCTCTGGAGATTCTGCCAGTGCCCGCACCAGGGCGTGTTCCCGCCCGCCTTTGCCTACTACCAATATTCTCATCCGCGGCGAATATCGCGGAATCCGCCCTCCAACTCAACCCTCAATCTCGCAAAACGCACTCAGCCCATCGCTCTGCCCATGTTTAACGGGGCAGACATTTTTGCTGTTCCGTGGCAATCAAGATCTGAAATTTACACCCATGTGCCTCATCCACCTCGGCGAATCATGCTCAATTTCCCTGCCCCATGATCCGGTGCGAGGGCTCAGGGCGCCAAGGAGCTGGTATAGGCAGCCAGTGACAACATATCTTCAGGGGTAAGATTCGCGACGGTGGGTTTCATAAGGGCGCTGCCGATTCCGGCGCGGTTTCCGGCTTTAAAATCATAGAGTTGGCGGAAGATATAACTGGGGGATCGGCCGGCAATTGCGGGGATTGGACCAAGTCCTTTGAGGTCGGGACCATGACAGATCCGGCACTGAATCGTCTTGCCGCCGACTCCGGTGTCGGCGAGCGCCTGGCCTCTCAGGAGGCTGCCAACCGGCACATGGGCGACAAACCGGGAGTGGGTGTCGCGGCGTTCGAACTGCTCCACATCCTCCGGCACCTCGATGATCCGCTGGCCGATGGGCTCGGTTTCACCCGTCTTTAAGGCGGCCAAGAACCAACCGGCAACATAGGTTTTGGGAACAGTTTGGGTCTCGACAACCCGAATCAATGCCTTTGGCTTAAGCGCGGAAAAGTAGGCGGCTGCGGCGGCAACTTCCGCATCGGTGGCGGCAGTGGAAAGCAAAGTCATAGCCTGGGTTGGGCCCCGTTGCGGAACCGAAGTCTTGCGGGCTCCACTCTTGAAATCGGCAACCTGCTGGATGATGTAAGCCACAGGCAAACCCGCTAGGCTGGAATTTTCCGGTCCACCAGGGCCGTCGGCGCGATGACAACAGCCGCAGGCATAGACCTGAGGCTTGCGGCCATGCATCACGACCTCGGGCATGGGACCGTGATCCTCAGGATGCCAGTCGGGGGCAACAAAAAGGTCGCGGATCTCGCTCAGCTTGTAGCCGGCAGAGCTGCCCGGAACGTGCTTCAGTTCGCCGTCGTCGGGACTGGGTTTGAAGTCGGGGGGATTGACGGGATAAGCCCAGGCTGGGGGAGTTGCCTCACTGGCAACAGTCATGCCGACTCCCGACGCCAGCAGCAACAGGCAAAACAGAGTCAATTTCCGGACCGAGGCAGATGGTGCGTTGTAAGATTTCAAATTGGTGGGTTTTCCATTCGACTGTTTGCCCACGAACCGAGTGGCGGATTATCATCTCGCCGAGCCGTTCAATCATGGGAAATTCCTCGTGCCGCTGACGATGCCCAACCTATCCGGCTTGTCAAGGATTTGGCTGATGTTGAATTGCAAGCGTATCCACTTCAATCGAGCTGGAGAACAGTTCAATATGGCCTCCGATTATGCAACTCAGAATAGGGGAGCCTGACCTTGACGTCGCCGCAGCGGTGGTACAGCCTGAGGCGATGGTCGGGGCATGGATCATACTTTTGCTGGGTTGGCTGCTGGTGCAGGGGGCGGGCGGCGGCACGGGTTGCTGGGTATGGAACCGCAGCACGCCTCTGACCGCCGCCGAACTGCGTGCCGTGCCGGCGGCCGGGATCAGCACGCTCTATTGGCACTTGGCTGAAATCGAAAACCGCAGCGGCAAATGGACATGGAAAAGCCGCCTCGCCCGGTTGCCACAGCCAACAACAGCTGCGCTGCGAGTGGTACCGGTAATTCGATTGGAAACCTCCGCCAACGCGCCATTTGCACCAGAGGCCCGGGCTGCGCTTCGCCAACACATCATTGCTGCGTTACAACCCCTGGAAGCCGACGAATGGCAGCTGAATTTCGATGCGCCCGACCGGTTGGTAGGTGACTACGCGGTGTTTCTATCGGAGTTGCGTGAGGCAGCGCCCAAGCTCAGCTCGACGGCGCTGGCGGGTTGGGTGCGGCTGCCGGAATTCGGCCACCTCTGCGCCAGCGTGACCGAACTCTATCCAATGTTCTACGATCTGGAACCTGATACCGCCCCAGCACTGCAGCCATTGCTGGAACCGGACACCACGGCCGTTCTGCTAAATGCCTGGCGATCCCACTGTCAGATCCCGTGGAAAGCCGGACTGCCGTGTTTGCACGGCTCACACTCTACGGCAGCGACGGCAAATCGCAGGGGCATTTGCGGAACTGGGCGTGGGATGAGGTGGTGTTTCGCCGGGAATTGCACGTGATTTCAGCCTCCGCACACGGCATCAGTGAGTTCCGCGTCGAAAAAGCCTTCGCGATCGGGCATACCACGCTGCAGGCCGGCGAGACGCTAGTCGCACGCCGACCGGATCGGACGGACTTGGCGCGCATCGAAAATTCCGCAGCACGGGACCTTGTGTTCTTCCGCTTGCCCGACCCAACCGCAACGGGTGGCGGGTCGTTGAGCGACTTCGCAAACCGCACCACCACCACCACCACCAGCACAGCCCGCCTGTCACTCACCCACGCTGACGGGTATGATGCCTTCGGCGACTTCGAAGCCCTGAGCGAAATGGATGACCCGGACAACCCCGATACCGCTGCCCTAGTGAAAGAATTGAATGAGGTGGCGGTGGATCCCACCGATCTGCCAACCCAATTTCCCGCCGCCCTAGTGCGCCAGGCATTTGAGACGGCACTCACCACCGCGCAAAATGCCACCCAAATGAAACTCGCCAATCTCTTTGAAGATCTAACATTTTTTCAAGAACTGCCGGACCTCAGCGATAGATCCCGCAATGAATATATCCGGCTGCGCTTGCGGGCGGATGACTTCCCGGCCTTCAATCATTCGGAACCTATCAAATCCGATCCTCGCCCCACACTTCAGGAATTGTTAGCAAATGCCCGCAAAAACCCGCAACTCGCCACCGTCGCAGACTTCATCGACTATGCGGAACTCTATGCTAACGAAGCCGACCGCGGGCCCGACGGCGCCATGGAACCGCGCTATCCATCGTACCGATCGGTCGAGAAGGGATGCCGCGCGTTTCTTGAAAAGTATCCCAAGCCGGAAGACTTAAAGAGACAAGAAAAGGGTCGGTAAGCCTCACATGCCACCCCTGCATGGAGTGCGGCGGGAAGGGCCAATACTGTTGTAGGAGGATAGGCTTCCATCACAGGCAAGATGCCTATTTTCCGAGCGCTAAATCGACATTAACGGGCGGAGGGGCTGCTACTCGGCGGCGATGCGCACCGCGAGCGTTAGGTCGGCGGCGGCAGGCGCGGTGATGGAAAGGACACGCCTGTTAGGATTGGCCTTCTGCTCCTTGTCTGGCGCTGTGGCGTCGGCGATTTGCCAAACCAGGGCGGGATTCGAGCAGGTGAGAATGAGCCGGTGACCCTCCTTTTCCAAGGTTGCAACTGCACCGGCGATGCTCACCTGCGCATCGGTGACGGCTTGCCAGCGGACCGGGCCGGCAGGGGCTAGCAGGTGGTCGGTGAGGGTGATTTGCGGCGGGCTGGCGGAGAAATCCACCTTGCGGGTTACCTGCTCACACTGGTCACGATAGGCGTTGGTTAGGTCGATGGTGGTGTTGGCAATGGAGCCACGAATTTGAATGGGGGAAAGCGGGCAAGGTTTGGCCTTGGGGGATTGGAGATTGCCGTCGATAACCAGGGAGTTGTGAGAAAGGTTTTGCAGACGAAAGTACGAAAACCGCTGCTTGCCGAAATATCCGGGAAGATTGTAGTCGTCGGACCCCAAGTCGTGAAACCAGCGGGAACCTGCCCAATCGAGGACAAACGACCCGCAATCCATGTGTCCGTGGGAAGCGGCCGGAGTGCCGCCCTTGATGCCCAGCCAAAGGGCGTTGGCACTCCAATCGCTGCGGAAAAATGCCAGCGATTGTTCCCCTTGAAAACTGGCGTGAAGCGCAGCACTCGGGGCGGGCGAAGCCGCCGGCAACCACAGCAAGGTAAGCGGCAGGAAGCGATCGTTCGGTGGGCGCTTTTCCGCATAGCGGCGGTTGAGCAAGTCGCGTACCGCATTGCTGGCCAGCGGATCTAGGGTGCGGCTTGCAAGCCATGTCTGGGCCGGCGAGCATTCTGCCTGGCCGGGAGACGCATCAGCAAAATTAAATGGCATGCCGCTCGGACCCGTGGCCTGCAGCAGGAAATGGCCAGTCATTTTCCAGATCGGATTCAGCGTGAGCGGCGCGTCTCGTTCCATCAGCGCCATCGCCAGCACTTGATACGTCGTGCCATAATGCCAATAACCCGGCCCTGCAGGAAAGGCCCCCTCTGGTTGATAGAAACGCTCGCAACTTTGGATGATGCGGCGGGTGTGATCCATCGTTTTTTTCGATATACCCGGATCCTCCTCGCTCACTGCATCGGCCGCGAGCATCATTCCACCACTGCACACCTGCGACCAATTGTTTGTTGGTCCCTGCCACCAACCGTCCTTGCGCTTGGCAGCTGCGGCCAAGCCATGGGTGACAAGGGCGTCCTCGTAGCGCTGGCGTTGCTCGGGGCGGAGTTTCGGATAGAGCCAGTCATATCCGATGGCCACTGCGGTGGTCATTTCCGCAACGTCGAGAAAGTGGTCCGGGTGCCAGTCTTTGAAAGCGCAGGCGGCATCCAGTTCGGCGACGCAGCGGTTAAAGAAGCGGGCATCTTCGTTCATGCGCCAAGCATAAGCAGTGAGCAGGACGCAGCGGATCGCCCGGCGGGATTCCGGCAAAAGTCGCTTGCCATCGGCAATTTCATAGCGCACGGCCCTCTCGCTCAGGCAGGCTTCCGCCTGGCGCATGGCGCTGGCGTCGAGTTGTTTGGCCAGAGGGTCGGCGGCTAACCGCTGCTTGAGAGGAGCGATGGCGGAAGGCGGAAAGAACAATCGTGGATGGGGTGGCAGAGCCGCCGACAGACAGCAGCCCAGGGAGAGGAAGAAACCGAGCAAGACACGCATAACGCGGGAGCTACGCTGCATGGGACGCAGATGTTTCAACCTGAGATCCGCAATCAACCTGTGAAAGCCGATCCAAAACACCCAAGGATATCAGGGTCATTTCAGATTCCGGCCAACACCTCCTCGAACACCGTGAGCGTGTCATCCACGTCAGCCTCACTGTGGGCGAGAGATAGAAAACCGGTTTCGTAGGGGCTCGGCGCGATGTAAACCCCCTTCGCCAAGCATCCCCAAAAGATTTTTTTGAACAACTCGAGGTCTTGTTTCATCACATCGCTCACATTGATGATGTCTCGATCAACAAAAAACAGGCAGAACATCGAACCGACGCGGTTGACCCGATGCGCGACACCCTTGGCGCTTAGCACTGCGCGTAGACCTTGCTCAAAATGCGCTCCCAATGCATCCAAGCGCGCAAAACCCGAGGATCGCTCCAACTCGCGCAACTGGGCTAAGCCGGCGGCCATCGCCAGCGGGTTGCCGGAGAGCGTGCCAGCCTGATAGACCGGGCCGATCGGCGCAAGATAGTCCATCACGTCGGCCCGGCCGCCGAAGGCCCCGACGGGCAGACCACCACCGATGACTTTGCCGAAGCACGACAGGTCGGGCGTTAGATTTTCGAGTCCCTGAACGCCGGCCTTGCCGAGGCGGAAACCGGTCATCACCTCGTCAAAAATGAGCAAGGCACCGTATTGTTTGGTGATGGATGAGAGCCGGTCGAGGAAGCCGGGCTGCGGGAAAACCAGGCCGGCATTGGCGGGATAGGATTCGACGATGATTGCCGCGATTTGCTCGCCACAAGCGGCAAAAACCGCTTCGAGGGCGGCAGGATCGTTGTAGGGAAGCACCAGCGTGTTCTTGGCAAAATCCTTGGGAACACCTGCCGAATCAGGCTCACCATGGGTCAGCGCACCGGAACCAGCAGCCACTAACAATGAATCGCTGTGGCCGTGGTAGCAACCGTCAAATTTGATGATTTTGTCACGTTTGGTGAATCCTCGGGCGAGGCGGATGGCGGACATGGTGGCCTCGGTGCCGGAGTTGCACATGCGCACTTTTTGGACTGATGGCACCCAGTCGCAGATGGTCCGGGCCATTTCCACCTCAAAGGGATTGGGGATGCCGAAGGAAATCCCGTCCTTGGCCACCTCGTGAATGATATTGGTGATGACGGTGGGAGCATGTCCTAGAATATTCGGCCCCCACGACCCGATGTAGTCGATGTACGTCTTGCCATCGATATCCTCGATCCGGCAGCCCTTGGCACGGCGGACGAAAAACGGCTCGCCTCCGACGTTGCGGAAGGCGCGCACTGGCGAGTTGACGCCGCCGGGAATGAGTTGTTTGGCAACGGCGAAAAGCTTCGAGGAAAGACTGGCTGATGAATCCGGAATCATGGCAAATGAGCGGCAACGCGCCGCGCGGCGAGTGTTGCGCAGTGGCGGCCTGCGCGTCAAGTGAGCGGTTTGTGGAAACAATCGCCCCCGTCGAATCACTCCCCAGCAAGCGGACTTCAGCGCAGGACCACCGCTTCGTGGCGAAAATTCCTGAAATTTCCCTGAATGAGATGGCGGGGTGGGGCGTCCTAGTATCGATTGCCTTTTCTTTTTTGCAGAATTACCGTACCATCAAGTCATGAAAACCGCCCTCCTCACCGTTGTTTCGCTGTGGCTGGTCATTTCCGCCGGTGCGGAGATCAAGCCCGCCAAGGACCGCAAATCGTTGCTCGATAGCGATCCGGATGTGGTCTATCTCTCACAAACCGTCAAGAAACCCATCGAACTAACGGTCATCAAGGAGGCCCCGGTTTTTTCTGACAAGGGTGGCAAAAGCCGCATCGGCACTCTCAAAACCGGCCAAACACTGCCTCTCGAAGCCATGAGCGACAAAGCCTACAAGGTGCGCGGCCAAGGGACCCGCAATGACATCGCTGGCTGGGTGGCACCTTGGGCATTTTCCTCCAAAGATCCCGATTTCGTCGAAAACCTCAAAAAACTCTACACCCGCCAAATCGACGTCCAAGCCCTCATCGCAGCTAAAAAGGTGGCCATCGGCATGACCCTCGACGAAGTCAGCCTCGTCAAAGGCAAACCCACCAAAACCACCGTCCGCCGCACCAATGAGGGCCAAAGCGGCTCTTGGGAATATGTCGATTTCGAAACCGTCAACCACTACACCACCCGGATCGACCCGCGCACCGGCCAGGCATTCCGCCAGTTCGCTTATGCCACCCAGGAAGAACGCGGCAAAGTAGTCATCGAATTCACCAACGATGTGGTAAGCGCCATCGAGGAAAGTGAGGACCACAAGGGCGGAAACGTCCGCGTCATCGGCCCGCCTGTGGTTTTCGGCTGGTAAAAAATTTCCCGGCCTTGACATACGCGGCAGACTGATCCCAGTCTGCCGCGTTCTTTTTTTGTTTGTCAGGTTCTTTGCGTTTTTGTGTTTATGAGTTTTCCATCGATTTGTGTGTTTGATAGCGCTGAAGTCGCCGTGCGTGAGCTGGCTGGCGAAATGAGCGAGTTGATTCGCAGCCGCGCCGCACAGGGGCGCATGGCTGTGCTCGGCTTGGCCACCGGCAACACCCCGCTGCCGCTCTATCAAGAGCTCGTCCGCCTGCACTGCCACCAAGGGCTGTCCTTTGCCAACGTGGTGACCTTCAACTTGGACGAATATTTGGGGTTGGCCCGCGAGCACACGCAAAGTTATTGGGCCTTCATGCACCGGCACCTTTTCGATCACATCGATATCCCGGAATCCCACATCCATCTGCCCAGTGGCATTGTGCCCGAGGCGGCCATCGCCGCCCATTGTGCTGAGTACGAAGCTCGTATCCGCGATGCCGGCGGACTGGACTTTCAGGTGCTCGGCATCGGCGGCACCGGCCACATCGGCTTCAACGAACCCGGCTCACCCAAGGACTCACGCACCCGTCGTGTTCTCCTCGATGAGATCACCCGCCGCGACGCAGCAACCGCGTTTGGTGGCATCGACCAAGTCCCAACCCAGGCCATCACCATGGGCTGCGGCACCATCCTCGAGGCCCGCCGCATCGTCCTGCTCGCTTGGGGCCAGCGCAAGGCCGCCATCGTCCATACCGCACTCAACGGCCCTATCACCGAGCAAGTGAGCGCCTCGTTTTTGCAAGAACACCCGAATACCTCGTTCTTTCTGGATCGTGACGCTGCCTCCTCATTGAAATGCCTGCCAACCGCCTCTCCTTGTCACAGCGTGACTACGCCGCCGCGCCGGGCCTGCGTGCCGGGTTGAGACGAACGGGAGGCCAATCCGGCTTTGCGCGACTGCGCTAATGATCGACGAATGCCCGGACCTCCGCTGACACCCTCGCATGATAAACAACCGCTCTCATCGATTGCAGCGGCCAACTTGAGACAGAAATTCGGCGTGACTGATAGGGATAACTGATCCTGAGTCCATCTCAATCTCCCGCCTCCCTACTTCCTCACCATCTGGACCTGACGGCAAGCCAGACAGGCCGTGGAGCAAATACGCCACCAATCCCTTCCGATCTTCCTCGGAGAGTTCATGGGTCTGTTTCTGAATGTCGGCAAGTTGAACCACGGGGGTACGCTCCTAGAGTCCTTGAAAAACCGTCAAGAAACGGGGACACCGTGCTGGGGCTTTACGTATCCCTTGGTGGGGGCTAGCTATTATTCTTTGGGAAGATGAGGCGGCGGACGGCCTTGATTTGGAATTCCCCGGCTCTCGGCTTACGTTTGGATGTCTCTGCTGCGATCTTCACGCTTTTCCAGTTGAGGAATGTCCTTCGAAACTCCTCGATAGATTGGGGTTCCCTGCTATACATATCCATGACATTCCCCCCGCCGATATAGAACACATGGTGCCCCTCCTGGCCGTAGTACTTTGGTTTCTGTGAGCTATCTATGAGATCAAAGTATGGGTTCTCGAACCACACTTCGTCGCCGGGAAGCAGCTCCGCCAGTTGGAAGACTTCCCCGTTCTTTGGCTTAGGCTTCGAAAAGAGTGTTCCGACCCCTCGCTTGGGAAGCCCATTTGGAATGACTTTGCCCTGAAGCATTTCGTCGAGTGCGGCGAGTTGCTTCTCATCCGCAACGTCAACCATGGCCTTAATCATCACAAGTGCTGAGAGTTTGGAACAGCGGATTCCGCTCACGGTTCGCCAAAGGTCCCCAATTGCTTCCGTAGGCTTCCCGATTGGAATGTAGGAACCATCCTTATTAGTCTTCCAGAATTTAGGATTGCGGGTCTCGGGTCGACCTCCATCGGCACGGGGGAAATAGGCCTTTAGCGCGGCAACATTCTCGATGATCTTTAAGCGCACCCTGATCTCATCGGCTGGCAGTTTGGCGGCTCGAAGCTCTTGCCGTGCCGCCCCGATCACCTCTGCCGCGCACACCTTAGACCACTCACTTCGACAGAAGAATAGGGCCGTAGCGACTAGGACCATTCCAAACCGTAAAGGGGACGGCAAAGTGCGCAAAAATGCACTTCTCTCTTTGGCTAAGCGAGTGACCACACGGCCTGAAAAGTTCCCGCCCACACAAATGAAGGTGTTATTGCAAAGACTTTGCTTTAGAGGTGTGAGTCTCTGAGAAATCCAGAGGCCCGACCGGAAAGTGAATGCTAACAGTGCTTGCTGATCTTGATTCGGGTCGTGTGACTTCATGGGATATGCTTCTCAGTGAATCTCATTTTCTTCTTC
>JBAXCM010000103.1:0-11431 GCA_037141475.1 Verrucomicrobiota bacterium
TTGAACTCGGCCACCACCCATTGAATGAGCAGGTTGTCCCAATCATCGCCGCCGCGTTGGGTGTCGCCATCGGTGGCGAGCACTTCAAACACGCCGTCGCCAATCTCCAGCACTGAAATGTCAAAGGTGCCACCGCCGAGGTCATAGACTGCAATTTTCTCGTCTGACTTTTTGTCCAAGCCATAGGCGAGAGCCGCCGCAGTGGGCTCGTTGATAATGCGCAGCACTTCGAGGCCGGCGATCTCACCAGCGGCCTTGGTGGCATTGCGCTGGGAGTCGTTGAAATAGGCCGGCACGGTGATGACGGCTTGGGTGATTTTTTCGCCAAGTTTGGCCTCGGCATCAGCCTTGAGCTTGCCAAGAACCATGGCGGCAATCTCCTGCGGCGAGTAGGTTTTGGTTTCCCCGGCAACGCTCACTTGAATGTGGGCGTCACCGTTGGCGGCAGCCACAATCGCATAAGGCATGCGCTTGTCAGCGGCAGTGAGTTCCGAGAACTTCCGCCCAATCAGGCGCTTGGCCGAAAAAATCGTGTTTTTCGGATTGGTGACGGCCTGGCGTTTGGCGGCCTGACCGACGAGGCGTTCGCCATTTTTAGCGAAAGCGACGATGGAAGGAGTGGTACGTGCCCCCTCTGAGTTTTCGAGCACTGTGGACTCGCCGCCCTCCATGACGGCCATGCAGGAGTTGGTGGTGCCGAGGTCGATTCCAAGAATTTTTGACATAGCGTTGGTTCCTTTAGTTTTCCGTGGTAACGGCTGGTTTGCCCTTTCTTCTTCGCAGGTTGCGTGCCAAAAATTAAATAAAGTATGCAACTCATTGATTTTGAATCCATTAAAAATGGAAACCGGGCACTACTTAGCACCCTAACGCCGCAATTTTGACAAAATGTCACAGCCAAGATGTGACATTTTGTCCCGAATGCGCGATGGCACGCGGTCCTAGCATGATTTGTCAGCAAGCGGGTCAATGTTTCCATCGACACGCACCCTGGGCCGCGACACCTGTTTCCCGCAGACTTGGAAGGCGGTGGCCCTTACGGTCGAAGCACTCGAAAGTGATGTCGGACCCGTCGCAGGCGACGGGCTTCCGAACGATCGTTTCAAATGACTCCAGCAGGCTGAGCTTATTTGAGCTTGGGGATCAGACCGCTGAATGTGAGTTTGAATGCATAAGCAGGCGACTCGAAAGGGGGCTTGCCAACCTTGATCTTGAGTCCATCGGCATCCTGGGTGAAGGGCAAACTTTCGGCCGAGCCTAGCAACGTCACACCGGTCAGGGTCTTGAGATCGATGTGGGACGAGGCGAGGGAACGGACCACGAGTTGGTCGTTGGACCAGCCGAGATTGGTGACGTAGAGCACGGTGTTAGCCTTGTTCCGGGTGAAGCGGATCCCCCCATCACCATCGGTGGCGAGCACCCAGCAGCGGCTGGAGAAAAGGGCCTCGCCGATGCGGTCAAGACAGCGGCCCATGTCGGTTAGGAACGTAATCGTCTCAGGTTCCAATTCGCCCTCTGGCGTGAGCGGCACATTGAGCAGCAGATTGCCTCCCTTGCTGACGGTATCGACAAACATGTGGATGGCATTTTGCACGGGCATGTAGCGTTTGGTGGCATTGCGGATCCAATACCAATCTGCGCCCATCGTTTTGTCGGACTGCCACGGGTAATGCTGGACAGTATTCGGATAGCCGAACTCGTAGTTATTAATGGCAATGTTCGGCTTCCAATCCAGTTTGATGGTGGCCACAGCTTGTAGCTTGCCATTGTTCCATTGCTGGTTAGCATTATAGAAATGGGCGAGCACATTTAGGCCTGCTTGTTTGAAGGGAATGCCGCCGTCGGTATAGTAGAGGTCCGGGTGATACTTATCCATTAAATCGCAGAGGCGGTCCTCAAAATTTTTCTCGAAGGCGGGTGGTCCGACGTCACTGCGCTGCTCATACCAGAAATCAGGGAAAGCACCGTTGTCCTTCCACTTCTCGCCGTAGAGGTCCGTATATGCCGGATCCTGGCCATCATAGGGAACTCCCGCCATGGGTCCGGACCGATCAGCCCCGTGCGACGGCTGCAACCAGCGGTAGCTGCGTGCAAAGTGCGAGGCCACGCCTAGCCGCAAACCCTCTTTATCGACGGCCTTGCGCCACATGCCCACGATATCCTTGCCGGCAGTTGCGACCGAATTCCAGCGTGGCTGGTATTTGGAATCCCACATATCAAAGTTATCATGATGGACCGCGACGGGGACAACGTAGCGGGCACCCGCCTGTTTGTAGAGTTTGACGTATCGATCCGCCTGGGCCTGGTCAAACTTGGGAGCCGTGAACAACTTGCAAATGTCCTTGTAACCAAACTTCGACGGATGACCGTAGGTGGCGACGTGATACTTGTTGCCCTCACTGCCCTGCTCGTAAATCCACCGGGCATACCAAGTGGTGGCCACCCCGGGAATGCTCATCGGGCCCCAGTGCATGTATATGCCCAACTTGGCGTCCGCATACCATTCGGGACTCTCATATTGCTGCATCGACTCCAAGGTTGGCTCAAATTTCAGCCGTGCCGGTTCGCCGCCAACCGAAGGCGCAATGCCCACGTCGCAGAACGTGAGCGCGGCGATGCCGTTAGCCCCGAACAGCAGGTGTGCGGGCTTGCCATCCCAGTCCTTGCCAGTTAAATAAGTGATTGATTTCGCCTCGGACGGCGTGCTGAGCTTGAGCATGAGAAGATTGCCGGCCACGCTACCCGTGGCCACGGATGCCACAGTTTCATCGAGATAGAAGGAAGACTTTATCTCGTCCTTCCAAACGACAGGCTGACAGAAGTCGAGGGCGATTTCATCGTGTTTGCTGCTAGTGAACCAAGCACGCTTGAGGTTGGGCGCGCTGACCGGCTGTTTGGGAACCAAGCCGTAGTTATCTTGCTCGACGAGCGGGCTCATGAAGTGGGCGAATTGAGCATAGCCCGCCAGATCAAAGTGGCAAGATCCACGACCGGCGTGCTCGGAGGCGGCGCCCACGGTGGACATGGTTTTCAGGTTGGAGAAAAGACTGGGCAGCGTCCGCTGCGCCTCGCGGATAAAGTCATCTTTGGGACCCATCGAGCAAGGCAGGGGCCAAACTTGATAGACATAGTAGTTTTTGATATTCGGATAGTCCTGCTTCCAGGCGGCAGCCATATCGACGAAGTACTGCTGATAGGACTTATAATTCCAGTCGCCGGTGGGCGCGCCCGAACCGCTGTCGTTTTCGCCCTGATGCCAGATAACACCACGGATGCCGTGAGTCAGCTTGGCGGCCGTGATGCGGGTGAGCAGGCAGCCGTAGATTTTGTATGGGTTGCGATAGAACTCGCCGCTGGTGTCAAAACGGTTAGCTGGATTCACCTGGTGCTGGAAAATCGGGGTGCCGCCCACTGCGCCGTTGATGAAGCAGAGAGGGATGCTGTATTTGGCGACAAGGTTAGTGGCGAGTTCCATCCCCCAAGCGCCGATCTGGTGGTTTCCGTAATCCGGCTTGCCCCAGATATGTGTGCGCACCGCGTTGCCCCAACCGCCTTTGATCGATCCTTCAAGCTGGTTGCCATAACTGCGAATCCACTCACTCGCCGGCGTGGGGGCATCTTCCGTAGGACCATTGTTAGGGCCAGTTGCCTCGGCATTCGACTGGCCGTCAATGATATAAGCGTCGCCGCAGACGATGTTACCGACGGTCTTGACAAGCTTTTCGGTGGAGGCGGATTTGGTGCCGAACTCGACCTTGTAGTGGATGAGGCCGGGCTTGAGCTTGACGGCGAAAGCATAACGGTTGTCTGCCGAAGGCTTCTGAGTATCGGTCTTGATGAGCTTGCCGTCGGCGTAAAGTTTGAGAAACACGGCATCAGCCGGCTCTTCGAGGGCTCCGTTGTAAAACAGCGTGCCCTCGTTGTGGTCGTCTCGGGCATAGAATTGATTGGCTTCGGGTTGCTCATCCTTGGCCGGCTCGCGCTGCACCCAAGGATCGGATTTGGGCTCTGTCACCACGATGGAAGTCGATGCATCATAGTCCGCACCACCATTGTTGAGCACCAGTTTGACGGTGATCTTGCCACTGCATTGCGAGCGTTTGAGGATCAGGCGGTCTGCCGCTACCTCCTTGAGCACCGCACCGCCGGAAACACTCCAAGTGTAATGCAAGTCCCCTGCCCCCTTGGCTTGCATCGCGGCTAGATTAGCAACGTCCGGGCTAATCTCAATGCGCTCGCGACCATCCCAGGTCGCCGGGCCGCGCAGGTAGAAGACCGGCTCGGGAATCGCTTCCTTGATCTTGACGCTTAAGTTCTTAACCTTCACCTCGTTCGGATAAATTGCCTTGCACTGCAGCACGAAATCCGTGTCAGCAACCACCCGTCCCGCGTTAAACATATATGCGAGCTGGTCCACGGCCACGACCGTGTCGACAGCATCACGCTTGACGATCCAATAGATTTTCTGGGCCCCGCCGGCCTCTGCTGTTACAGTTAGACCCTGACCTTCTTCGACCTCGATTTTGCCCGGGGTGACCGAAAACGCATTCCCTGGTTGGACGAAGCAGCCGACGAGTGTTTGCTGGGCCTTCTGGTTTTCATATTGCAATTTGAGCCAGTCTGCGGAGCGGGCGACGCGTGAGATTCGCACCTCTTCGATGTCGCCGCCGAAAGTGGCGCCGCGGTGGCCGCCGATGTCCATGTAAACGTCATCCATCAGGGACATGGCGTTAGGTCCGGCGTCGTGGCTGCCCTCGAGCTTGCCGTTGACATAGATCTTGCTGAGACCTTTCTCGAAGGTGGCGGCGATGTGATACCATTGACCCTGCTTGGGCACCAAGTCAGCCTTGGCACCGCCGCCGCCATCGGAACTCCACAGCAAGGCCGGAGGCGATCCGAACGTCAAATTCACCAGATTGCCATCCCCGGTCTTGCCGTTGAAGCGGGTGGCATAGCGCCCCCAGCAGACGATGGATGTGTCGGCGTTGTTCGCCCGAACCCAACACTCGGAAGTGAATGGGTTGTTGCTGAAAGGCAGGCCCTTGATGTGATCGCCGCACTTGATCGCCTTGCCCTGAGTGAAGTGTCGGCAATTGCCAAGAATGCCGGCAGCGACGGTGGTGCCGCCATCCTCAAGGGTGAGCGTGCCAAGTTCATCCTTGAGCGTCTCGTTCATGTGAATGACGCTGGCGTAACCGTTGTTAGCACTGAACACTGCTGCACCGTTGGACTCACTAACCGCATCAGACTTGCCCCAATGAACCTTGAACTCCTGGCGGGCGTTTCCTTTGATCTGCGGGATTTTCACCCACACGCTGGCCTGGCCATGCGCCGGGTCCCATTTCTCAATCTGATAGGCCAACGGCTGGCCCGCTGCCGAAAACCGGAGGTCCTCGCCCTTGGCCTTGGCCTGACTGAAATCAAAACTGCCCTGATCCAAGCGCAGCAACAGCGGGAAACCGTCCACCACCGCGCCCGCCGGCAAGTCCGCGCCCTCCGGTGTGGTTAGAATGAACAACGAGCCTTCATGCCCCCAACCAGAATACTGGGCGGCAGCGTGCGGGGTAAGGCCGACAAGCAGCGTTGCGGCCAGACATAACGGGGATAATTTCATGAGATTCATCAGATTGGGCAATGCCATGCCTTTAACGCGGCGGTATGCCGTGATTCTTACAGGCGATTTTGCCTGCGGGAGCGGATTCTTGAAAGTTTGAGATTTGCTAGGCTGTAAGTTTTTAATCCACATGCAAACGCACAAACATCCGACAATCCAATGCCCCGCCACGGTCCGGCTGTTAATCGCCGCCGTGGGGGTCGCCTCGCTGGTTACCCCGGCCCGGGCCGAGGCTCCGCCAACCGTGATGGGCCGCTACGTCCACGTCATGCTGCCCGGTAACAACCACCGCGAGTTGGCCCTCGCCGAGGTCGAGGTCTTCAGCACCGGAAAAAATGTGGCGTTCCACATGTCCACCCGCCAAACAAGCGTCGGCGGCGACGGCGTCTCGGAACGGGCCGTTGATGGCAATACCGACGGTGACGGCGCCGCTGCCAGTACCGCCTACACCCACGCCCCATTCATCGATCCGGCATGGGAAGTGGATTTGGGCAAGCCGGTGGCCATCGACAAAATCGTGGTGTGGACGCCGCGCATCGATTTGATGAATGACATGCGCGTGTTCGTGCTGAATGCGCACCGCAAGGTGATCTGGGGCACGTCCTTGGCCAAGTGTGCACAGGGGGCCAATCCATTTCTCATCAAAGACCATCCGACGTGCGAGTGGCTCGGCCAGCGGGTGGCATGCCCGAACTGGAATCCAGACACCCCCAGCACTCACAAAGACGGCACCCCGCAATCGCTGCGTCTGGCCATTACCGACCTCACGAAAACCTTTGGCGCGCGTTATCCCCGCGGCAAGGAATTTCTGGATAAACTCACCGAACTGGAGCCAAATCTCAAAACCCCGGAAGGCATCAAAGCCTACGAAGCCCTCAGAAACGAGGCGCTTATGGCCAACCCGTTGCTCGATTTCGACAAACTGCTGTTGGTGCGCCGCAAGGGCGCCAGCGGGCTGCCCGCTAACTGGCAGGGCAACTCCAGCCTCGGCAAAACCTTCGATAACGAACTCACCGTCCTCAGCCCGTTGTTGGACGGCAACCTCAAAACCCTCTATCGACCCGATAAACAACAGTTCGTCGGCGACTTCGACCTCCACTTCAACGCCGATAAAATCCTGTTCTCCTCACTAGCTCCTAACAACTCGTGGGCCATCTTTGAAATCAAGGCCGATGGCAGCGGCCTCCGCCAGGTATCCCCGGATCTTGGGGCCGACGTCGATTGTTATGATCCGGTGTATCTGCCCGATGGCCGCATCATTTTTGATAGTTCCCTGAGCTATGCCGGGGTCCCCTGTGTCGGTGGTGCCGACTATGTGGCGAACCTGCACATCATGAATGCCGACGGCAGCGGCCTGCGGCGTCTGTGTTTCGAGCAAGACAACGACTGGTATCCGGTGGTGCTGAACAACGGACGGGTCATGTATCTGCGATGGGAATACACCGACTCTGCGCATTACTTCAGCCGGGTGCTCATGCACATGAATCCGGACGGCACCGATCAGAAGTCGTTCTATCATAGCAACTCGTATTGGCCCAACTCGCTCTTCTACGCACGGCCCATCCCCGGCTCCGCCACCCAGTTTGTCGGTATCATCAGCGGCCACCACGGCGCCGCTCGCGAAGGCGAACTCGTCGTGTTCGACGCCGCCCGCGGCACCTTCGAAGCCGACGGCGCCATCCAACGCATCCCAGGCTACGGCAAAAAGGTTGAAGCCATCACCAAGGACACCCTCGTCGATTCCGCCTTCCCCAGGTTTTTGCATCCCTATCCGCTGAGCGACAAATACTTCCTCGCATCCTGCAACCTCAAAGGCAGCTGGGGTATCTATCTGGTGGACGTGTTCGACAACCTGTTGCTCCTTAAAAAAGACGATGGAGCCATGCTCCTCGAACCAGTGCCGTTCCGCAAAACCGTCACCCCGCCGGTGATTCCCGACCGCATCGTTCCCGACAGCAAGGAGGCCACCATGCTCATCACCGATATCTACGCCGGTGGCGGCCTGGCAGGGGTCCCCCGCGGCACCGTCAAAAGCATCCGCGTCTATCAATACGAATTCAGCCCGCGGCGCGCCGGCGGCCACTATGCCATGGGCATGGAAGCCGGTTGGGACCAACATATCATTCTGGGCACCGCCCCGGTGGAATCCGACGGTTCAGCCGCCTTCAAGGTGCCTGCCAATACCCCGGTCTCGCTCCAACCGTTGGACAAAGACGGCAGGGCCGTGGCCATTATGCGCAGCTGGACGACCGCCATGCCCGGCGAAAACCTCTCCTGCGTCGGCTGCCATGAAAACCAAAACTCAGCCCCCCCAACCAAACAAACCATCGCCCAGCGCATCGCACCGCATGCCCTCAAACCGTGGTTTGGCCCGGCTCGCGGATTCAGCTTCGCCCGCGAGGTGCAACCGGTGATGGACAAGTATTGCGCCGGTTGCCACGACGACAAGGGCGGGGCGAAACCGGATTTGTCAGAACCTAACAGAGCATACAATGCGATCCATCCCTACGTGCGGCGCAACGGTCCGGAAGGCAACTATCATTTGCTTATGCCACTTGAGTTTCATGCCGATACCAGCGAACTGATCCAGATGCTCGAAAAGGGCCATCACAACGTCAAACTCGACGACGATGCATGGAGCCACCTGGTGACTTGGATCGACCTCAACGCGCCAAATCACGGCACATGGGCGGAGGCCGGGGCGGGCCAGGACGTGCTCAAGCGGCGGATGGAACTCAACAAACAGTATTACGCCGAAGCAGTGGCCGATACCGAGAAAATCCATAACCCGTATAAGAAATCGGAAACTTTCGTCAAGCCCGAACCGGTAACCGCTGAAACCAGCAAACTCGGCCCAGCAACCCCCGCGGGTTGGCCGTTTTCCGCCGAGACTGCCAAAACTAGGCAAGGACCTAACGCAAAGGCGCAGCTTGACTTGGGAGATGATGTGAAGTTAGACATGGTACGGATTCCTGCGGGTTCCTTCCTGATGGGCAGCAATGCGGAAACTCCAATGGAACGCCCAATCACACCGGTGACTATCAAAAGCGCCTTCTGGATGGGTGCCAAGGAAGTGAGCTTGGAGGAGTACCGCCAGTTTGATCCGGACTATCAAAACGGCATCTATGACATGCACTACAAAGACCAGGTCAAGCCGGGCTACGACATGAACCATGTGGAGTTTCCTGTCATCCGGGTGTCCTGGCAGAAGGCCATGGAATACTGCCAGTGGCTATCCAAAAAAACCGGCCGCAAAGTTACCCTGCCAACCGAAGCCCAGTGGGAATGGGCCTGCCGCGCCGGTTCCGCCACGCCCTTCTCCTACGGCGATCTGAATACCGATTTCTCCACTTTCGCAAATCTGGCAGACGTCACAGTCAAACAGATGGCAGTGTCCGGCGTCGATCCTCAGCCTATCAACAATCCAGGACCTAACGAAGACTTCGAACTCAAGGACGCCCGATTCAACGATGGAGTGCTTCACTTGGCCCCCACCGGTAAGTATCAGCCTAACCCGTGGGGCCTGTGCGACATGCACGGCAACGTCGCCGAATGGACGCGCTCCGACTATAAACCCTATCCTTACAATGATAGCGACGGCCGCAACAGTCTTGCCCCAGCCAACCAAAAAGTGGTTCGAGGCGGCTCATGGCACGACCGGCCACTGCGCTCCACGTCAACCTTCCGCCTCGGCTACCCGAGTTGGCAACGCGTCTATCACGTCGGCTTCCGCGTCGTCGTCGAAAACTGAAATCGATCATCATCCAGCGAGCCCCTTGCAACCCAACTGCAAGCGCCGGCAAACCCGAACTCCGAAGTTTCCCATCTAAAGTTAGAGCCTGAAACCACGGATTGCGCGGATGATAGATAAGATATGGAATGGATGGCATCCAACACAGTGTCTGAACTATTAACTCATAAGTAACCAATGAAACGAATGAAACCTATGGATCAATTCTTGCGCCTGGCATCCCTGGCGATCGCGGCTGCCGGAGTGGCAGGCGCGCGAGCCGCCGAGGCTACCGGGCCAATTTCCTATCCGGGGATGAAGACCCAGGTGGACGCGCAGGGCGCACAGACCCGTGACTACGCGTTTCACAACACGTGCAAAAAGCCCGGGCCGTGGCAGGCGCAGTGGATATCCGGCAGCGGGTGGTTTCGCAAGGAACTCACGCTGACCGAAGCGCCCCAGCAGGTCGCGGCATGGCTCACCGCAGATAGCCACTACGAACTCTACATCAACGGACAACTCGTCTCGCGCGGCCCAGTCGACATGGGGCGTGACTATGACGGCGGCAACACCCACCGCTGGTTCTATGATTACCGCGACCTGACACCCTACTTCACCAAAGGCAAAAACGTCATCGCCGCCAAAGTCAGCGGGCGACCCGCATTTCTGTTTGAGTCGGAAATGACGTTGCCCAGCCAACAGAAGCTAACCGTGAAATCCGATGCGAGCTGGCACGCCATTGCGGCACAAGCCACCACGGAGTGGCTCAAAGCCGGGTTTGACGACGCGGCGACTCCGGCAGCGCAAGTGGTGCCTAACATAGCAGATCCACTGGTGGCCAGCGAGATTCCGCCATTGATGGAAGCGAGCTATCCGGTGGCGCGCATGGAAGGGCTGCCGGCTGACAAGCGCTTCACCAAGGATGGTAGTTTCAAGGTGGTGTTCGACCGGGTTCTCAGCGCCTATCCGACGCTTAAGGTCAGAGGCGGCAAGGGAGCTCAAGTCAACATCAAGGCGCACCGCGAGGCCAGCTTCACCTTGGCTGGCGGCGAACAATCGCTCGAGTGTTCCGCCATGACCGAGATTGCACCGGCCTTCACAGTCGAGTTCAGTCACGTCACCGAGCCCATCGAAGTCCTCGATGCCGGGGCCACTTTCACATCCCAGCCCGTCGCCTATCGCGGAACCTTCGAGTGCAGCGACGAAGCCCTCAACCGGCTATGGAAAGTCTCGCGGTGGACAGTGCAGATATGCCTGCAGACGCATCACCTCGATTCACCCAACCACCAGGAACCCATCTGCGACCCAGGCGATTATGTGATCGAAGCCATGGCTAACAACTATGCGTTTGCCCAGCCGTGGTTGACCCGCCAGGACGTGCGCAAATTTGGCTGGCTGCTGAAGGATCGAAATTACCACAACTTTCACACAAGTTATTCCATCGGCTGGCTGCAAATGCTGATGGACTACTATGACTTCACCGGCGACAAGGCTCTGGTGGATGAAATGGCTCCTTTCGTGCACGAGCTGCTCGACACCTATGCCACCTGGCGCGGCAAAAACGGCATCATCTCTGAAGCACCCAATTACATGTTTATGGACTGGGTGAGCATCGGCGGATTCGAGTGCCACCACCCGCCGGCGGTGATCGGCCAAGGATACCTAACTGCATTCTATTATCATGGGTTGGAGATGGCAGCGCGGGTGGCGGCGCTGCAGGGCGACACCGCTCGAGTGGCAAAGTACGCTCAATTGCGCAAGGACATTGCGGTGGCCTTCAACCGCGAACTCTGGAACGAGCAAAAAGGATTGTACCGCGACGGCAAACCGTTCCAGACATCGGTCAAACCCTATCAATGGCTGCCCGCTGACAAGGATATCGAAACCTTCAGCCCACACGTCAACCTCCTCGCCGTGCTCTATGACCTCGCTCCCAAGGACCGGCAGGCGGCGATCACCGACAAAGTGCTGGCGGAAAAACAGCTCAATACCCAGCCCTGGTTCATGCACTGGGTGTTCCAAGCCATCGACCATGCAGGACTCTTCGGCACCTACGGCACCGCCCAGATGCGGCGCTGGCAGATTGG
>JBAXCM010000104.1:0-11413 GCA_037141475.1 Verrucomicrobiota bacterium
AATTCTTCCCATGGCAAGTATTCCCACATGGCTTCGAACATTTGGAATGGATCCGAAGCGCGGGCTTGGTGCCTTCCGCGGCTTGCTGCGCTATCTGAGCGGACGCCGCCAGTTCCGCCTGCAACTTGGCGGGGATTTTCGCTGGGGCGATTCCCTCCCGATCCTCGATGAATGGCAGTCGGAGAGTGGCTCGTTAGGTGCGTATTTTTTCCAGGATCAACGGGTGGCACAGTGGATCTATGCGGCAAATCCGCGGCGTCACGTCGATGTGGGTTCGCGTTTGGACGGGTTCATCGGCCATTTGTCGGTATTCCGGGAAGTAGAGGTGTTAGATCTGCGACCTGCGCCTGCGGCGGTTGCGAATGTGATATTTCAACAACTTGACTTGATGCAGGCGTTGCCTCCCGAGTGGATTGAAGCCACGGATTCTCTTTCGTGCCTGCACACCATCGAGCATTTCGGGCTTGGCCGCTATGGTGACTCGATCGATGTGGATGGTCATTGCAAGGGCTTGGCACAACTTCAGCGGATGGTGGCACCTTGGGGACTGCTGTATTTATCCACTCCGATTGGACCGCAGCGGGTTGAGTTCAACGCGCACCGGATATTTTCGGCAAAGACTCTGGCTGGTTGGTTTTCCGATGGCTGGGAGATTGAGCGATTCGCGGTGATCGATGATGATAATCACTGGCATGAATCCGTGGCTTGGCGGGGGGCTGAGTTAGAGACTAATTTTGGTTGCCGCACGGGATTGGGCATCGTGGTGGCGAGGAAGATATGAGTGACTTAAGCGGTTCGTACTCAGATCAGCAGGCACTGGCTCATCTTCTGGTCGTGGTTCTAAGCTGGCAAGTACGATGATTCGGATAATTCTACTAGGCCGCACTGGAAATCACTTGTTCCAGTACGCGTTTGGGCGGGTGTTGGCAGAGAAGCATGGGGTACCGCTGATCCTTGACGGCTCGTGGTTCAATGCCGAGGGATGGGCGGAGGTGTCACATTTTCTCAAGTTGCCGATTCAGGCGAGGGTGGTTCGTCGGTTTTCGCTGGGTGCCCGAGCGCTACTCAAGGTGACCGGGAGACACTACTGGGAGTACCGAGGAGTGCCAGTGCTAAAGGAATGCCCGGGCGACCAATCATACGACTCGGCATTGATGGATGCACCGGCTGACTGTATGATATTTGGATACTTTCAGACGCCACGGTATTTTACAACCGTTGCCGCCAGCCTGCGTCGAGAGATTTATGAGTTGCTGGATCATGGTACTGTTGTTAGTAGCGGTCTTGTCGGGCAACTCTCTGAACCCGGAGCCGTGGCGGTCCATGTGAGGCGTGCTGATTACCTTCGCATTCCGATGTTCCAAGTGTGTGACCGGGCGTATTACCAAGTTGCGATGGCTAGGCTCAGGGAACGTCTGAATCATCCGAGGTTTTATGTTTTTTCCGATGATCCCGGATGGTGCCGTGAGCAATTCCAAGAGGGGGACCAGGTGGTGGTCGATGCTGGCAAATGCGCCAGCAACCCGTTGCATGACCTGCGCCTGATGAGTCTGGCAAGCCATCACATCATTGCTAACAGCACCTATTCATGGTGGGCAGCGTGGTTGGGAGAGAAGCCGGACCAGCAGGTGATGATGCCGGAGCGTTGGTATGCGCACGGAATCGAGGCACCGATTGAAGAGAAGCGCATGCCGCATTGGGAGATCGTGAGTTAGGGATGCTAATCTATCCTGACAACTGGGCGGTGGTGGTACCGCTAGCAAATGAGGAGGCGGCCTTGCCAGCGTTTGCGGCAGCGCTGCAATCCGTGATGGATGCGCTCGACGGAGGAACTGTGTACTTGATTGTGGACGGGGTTTCGAAGGATCGCACTCTCGATTGCTGTGAGGAATTGGCTGGAACAGATCCGCGATTTATCACCAAGTGGCTGCCACAGAACCGCCATATCGTCGATGCTTATATCAATGGCTTCAGGGCTGCTCTGCAGGATGGCCATGAGATTATCATCGAGATGGATGGCGGGCTATCGCATGATCCGCGAGCAATTCCGGCATTTTTGCGGGCGCTCAATGAAGGCAATGATTGTGCCTTTGGGAGCCGGTACATGAATGGTGGCTCAATGGTGGATTCCCCGTTGAGGCGGCGGTTGCTTAGCAAAGGCGGAACATTGCTGGCGCAGTGGTTGCTAGGGGCAAGATTGGCGGATATGACGTCGGGTTTTCAAGGGTTCCGGCGTGCTGTTCTGCTAAAGGTTGTAGGTCACCCGCTGCGCTCCACGGCTCACTTTTACCAGACAGAGCTTCGGCACCTGTTGCGGAATCAAAAGCTCATCGAGGTGCCGATTCATTACCGGGCCCCATCGCCGCGGGTTTCCAAGGGGGCAATCCGCAATTCGGTGGCGGTTTTGACCCATTATCTTCTGATGCGATTGCAGGGCCGGAGCCCATCTATCCAATGAAAGACAGTTCTCCAGGGACTGCGCTTGTCCTCACTTCGATTCATGCGCCGAATTCCGTGTTGAGGGAGTTGGCCGCCGGTTGCGTGGAGAATGGCTGGGATTTTGTGGTGGCTGGTGATAGCAAGAGTCCTGTGGACTTTGCGCTGGATGGTTGCCGGTTCCTCTCGATCGACGCCCAGCGTGACAGCGGTTTTGGGCTGAGCCTGAAATGTCCAGAGCGCTCATATTCCCGCAAGAACCTTGGCTATTTGGCCGCCATCCAAGCAGGAGCAAAAGTGATTGTGGAGACGGATGACGACAATCATCCGACCCCGAAATTCTGGGATTCCCGGCATGCCCGGGTGCCATGCAGGGCGGTGGTGATGGATGGCTGGGTCAATGCCTATCAGTATTTTAGCAGCGGGTTTATCTATCCGCGAGGACTGCCGCTATGCCATGCGCGTGACTTGGGCCCCGTGGCGGGGAGGGTTGAAATTGCGTCTTGCCCGATTCAGCAGGGATTGGCTGACAACGATCCGGATGTGGACGCGATCTATCGGATGTTATATCCTTTGCCGTTCCGCTTTGACGGGAATGTTGCTCCGGTGTTGTTAACGGGTGGGGCATGGTGCCCGTTTAACAGCCAGAACACGACATTTTTTAAGGAGGTATTTCCGTTGATGTATTTGCCGGCGTGCTGCAGTTTTCGGATGACTGACATTTGGCGAGGATTTGTTGCGCAGCGGGTGTTGCAGACCAGCGGACGAGGAGTGATGTTTCATGGAGCGACGGTTTGGCAGGAGCGCAACGCGCATGACTTGCAGCGGGATTTCATGGATGAGGTACCGGGCTATGCGAACAATGCGAGGATTCGCGAGGAGCTTCTCGGAATCTCCCACGTGCCGACCGAGTCGCTGCGAAGAATGATGGAGCGTTGCTACGAGGTGATGATGAGCCATGGATGGGTGGGGCGGGAAGAAGAGGTTTTGTTGCAGGCGTGGTTTGGGGATTTGGAGACACTGAAGGTTCTGTGAGCATGAGTGACACTGTCCTAACTGAGGCTCGAGAGATGCGGCGGGTGGCATGGCCAGATTGGAATTTCTTCGTGTTGCTAGTGCTGGTGGCATTTCCGTCGAGCGGATTCGTGCAAAAATACTCCGGTCTCTCAGGTGTGGCCGGCTATCTCGGATTGGTGGCACTTGTGCTACTCATGACACAGCGCTTGACGGCCCGCATGGCGGAATTTTTGCAGCGGTGGTTTTGGGGGCTTTGCGTGGTGGTGTTGGCCGGATTGGCGGTTGGGTTTGCGGTGGTATATCCGATTGAGAATCGCGGGGGATTTGGCAAGAGCAGTGATCGTGACGATGGCCTCAATTTGGCCGTGACTCGGATGGCCGATGGAAAATCACCCTATTATGGATCTTCCAAATTAGCCGGTCCGTTGTCTGTCTTGCCGGGGGGGATTTTTTTGGCGGCACCCTTTGTGGCGTTGGGCAACAGTGCCTATCAGAACCTATTTTGGTTGGCGGCTTTTCTGGTGGGTGGATGGTGGATGTTCAGAGACCGGGTGATTGCACTGGTGCTGCTGACGGTGCCGCTGGCGCTATCGCCGGCAGCGATGCATGAGTATATTTCCGGTGGCGACATGCTTGCCAACGGGATATATGTGGCACTGTTCTTCCTGCTGGCGATTGGATTGTGGACCTCTCCCAAAGCCGGTACTGTGGCGAAGTGGCTGGCATGCGTAGGGTTGGGAGTCGGTTTGGCGTCGCGCCCTAACTTCTTTTTGCTAACACCGCTTTTTGGCGGGTTGTTGTGGCGGACCGTGGGATTTCGGATAGCTCTTGGCGCTGTCGCAGTGGTAGGAGTGGTTGTGGTGATCATCACAGTGCCGTTTTATTTGCATGATCCAGTTGGGTTCACTCCGTTGCTTGCCAGGCAGAAGCTGGCGGTCATTGATGGAGTGATGCCATGGGCCAGCAAGGGGATGATTGGGACGGCGGCGCTGCTGGGGATGGTTGGTGGGTGGAGTATATTGCGAAGCAATTCTTCGGAGATGACGGTGATGTTCTTTCGTTGGTGCACGCTGGTGACGTTGTGGCCGATGGTTTGCGCAGTGGGATTGTTCAGCATGGCTAACGGTCACCTTGATTTCTGTTTCATGAGCGACCGCTTCGGGCTGATGTATGGGTCATTTTTGCTGTTGGGATGGGGTGGAGAATGGTTGAACGGGGCTCATCGGCTGGTTGTTGGAAAGGATCTCGGATTGTGAAGATGCAGCGTATAGTAGAAAGGTTGATGCCGCCTGCGCTGGCCTGGCGACTTGGGCGGGCCGCTCGTGAGGAGAGAGAGCAGGAACTATTTGGGCGTCTTTACCGAGAATTTCTGGCACCGGGAGATTTATGTTTTGATATTGGCGCTAATCTTGGCAATCGGACGCGTTGCTTCAGGCAGTTGGGCTGCGAGGTTGTGGCTGTCGAACCGCAGGCCAAGTGTTTCAGGAGGTTGGCACACGTCTTTGGGAATGACCAAAAGATCAGGTTAGTGCAAGCTGCCGTGGGCAGGAATCCCGGACACGCCACACTCCGCGTATCCGCAGATCATGTGCTGTCAACCCTGTCCCAGGCGTTCATTGATGGGACCACCGAATCCGGTCGGTTTGCCTCTGCCCGCTGGGATCGCACTGAGGATGTGGAGCTCATCACGCTCGATCAACTTATAGCAGAGCATGGCATGGCGAGATTCATCAAGATTGACGTCGAGGGCCATGAAGCCGAGGTGCTCGGTGGGTTGTCGCGGGCGGTGCCGGCGTTGTCGCTTGAATGGACGCCGGAATTGTCGGAGAATTCGCGGCAGTGTTTGTTGCATTTGGCGGGGTTGGGAGATTACGAATACAATTTGAGTTGGGGGGAAAGCATGCGTTTTTCGAGGCCGCAGTGGCGGTCACTGGATTCGATGCTGGTGGTGATTGACGAGTTTGCGGGCGAGGCTCAGTTGTTCGGAGATATCTATGCGAGACTCAGGTGACCAGAGCAACTTTGGCTTTTCAAGGACTCTAGGTGCAAGGTGTATGTTTTCAAACTTCTGGGGTGTGCGATGAAGACGTTGGTTGGCGCTTTGGGATGATCTCGCGGTTGGTATTTTCGATTTTGGATTGTAAATTTTGGATTTTGGATTGGCGGAGACTTCTGAGGCTCTTCTACTCTGCTCATTCATGAAAAATCCAGCATTCAAAATCCATAATTTCAGCTATCATGCGTTGGTACACATGCACACCGATTGCGTTTAGAGGGGGGGAGGAATTTTTCACACGGGACAGTGGTTTGGTATGTCGGGGATTGCAGTTTATCGGGGTTGAGAGTCGAGCAGTGATGCCTGGTGGGCGGCAGGCCGAGGATCAAGCTGATTTGATCCGGACTGAGTTTAGCAATCTTGAATCGGCAGATTGGTGGCGCAGTCATGAGCTCGATGGGGTCATGCTATATGCTTGGGGCAGTCCGCAGTATCGCAAGGTGGCAGCGGCGATCCGAGAGGCCGGGATATTTCTGCTGCTCAATCAGGATAGTGGAGGGCTGATCAGTCCGCTTGCAGGGGTGAGGGATTGGTTGCGCGAACAATGGATTCATACTGGCCAGGGGCGCGGGGCGCTGGCTTGGGCGAGATGTGGGATGCGTGTGTTGCGGGGCGTGAGTGTTGGTTTGTTTCTAACTGACCCTCGGCGTGCCGCGCATCTGAGGCATGGGCACGTGATCGCATGCGTTTCGCCAAAGGCGGCAGAGTACTACCGGAAAGTGTGCCGATGCTACGGGGGGGCTGATCTCGCAAGCAAGGTGGAGGTGGTGCCGCACGCAGTGGAATCGCGGTTTGGCTTTGGCGGTGGTTCCAAGCGGCGGCAGGTGGTGTGTGTGGGACGATGGCAGGATGTGGCCCAAAAGCGGCCGCAGCTTTTGATGGAAACGGTTGGATTGTTAGTGGCGGCGGATTGCGGGGTAGAGGTGGTGATTGCCGGGCAGGTGACTGCTGAGTTGGACGAGTGGCACCGGTCTCTAGCAGAATCGAGGCGCTGCCGTGTGCAATTGCAGGGCATGGTTGATCGGGATGCCCTGGCGGGAATCTTGGGAGAGAGTCAGGTGTTTTATAGTCCCTCTGCGTTTGAGAGTTTTGGGATAGCGGCGGCTGAAGCGTTATGCACGGGATGCTCGGTGGTGGCTGGGCGCTTGGTTTCGATGGCAAGCTTCGAGTGGTTTGTGGTTGAGGACTCCGGGACTCTGGCAGATGTGGACGATGCGGCGGGGCATCTGGTGGCGCTGAGACAGGAGTTGGCGTATTGGGAGCAAGGTCTGAGGGACGCTGAGGCGATTGCGGGTGTGTGGGGGGAACGACTTCATGCGGATCGGGTTGCGTCACAGATTTTAAGTTTGAATGATGTATATGCTGCAAGGCGCAAGGTGAGACCTTTAGAGCTTTAGACCTTTCCATGGACTTTACAATCATCACGCCTAACTTGAATTACGGGCGCTTTTTGGCGGACTGTTTGGGCAGTGTGTCGGAGCAGGACGGGGTGGAGGTGGAGCATTTGGTGATGGATGGGGGGTCGAGTGATGAGAGTGCGGAAGTGGCGGGCGGGTTTCCGGATGTGCAGTGGTTTCAGTCTGCCGATAAGGGCATGTCCGATGCGATCAACAACGGGTTTGCGCGAGCCAAGGGGGACTGGGTGATGTGGCTCAATGCCGACGACCGGCTCAAACCGGGGTCGTTGGTCGCGACGCTGGGAATATTGAAACAGTCCGCAGCGGATGTGGTTTACGGAGATTGGAATTTTGTGAATGAGGCGGGCGAGTTTCAACGCCGGGTAAAGGTACCGAGGTGGTCGGCATTCGTGAATCTATATCATCATTGTTATGTGGGATCGACGGCTGCGTTTTACCGACGTACGACGGTGATTGACCAGGGGTATCGGTTGCGGGAGGATTTCCGCTATGTGATGGACGGCGAGTTTTATGCACGCCTAGCTGCAGCAGGAAAGGTCTTCCAGCATATGCCGGTGGTGGTGGCGGATTTCCGCTGGCATGCGGTTAACACCTCGCAACGACACTTGGTGAAGAGTCGCGAGATGGAGACGATTTTAGCGGCCGAGCGTCAGCATGTGGAATCGCGGGCGTTGCGGCGAGCATACGGGTTTCGAGGGTTTCGCGATCCCTATCTGACGGGGCTGGTGGACGGGTTGCTGTGGATAGTCGCGAAGGGCTGGAAGGGAATGCTGAGGTGTTCAGCGGCTATCTGGCCATGCACTCTGACGTTTTAATTGCGGTCGTATTTGCGACCATGAACCGGGCTGCGACCGCAGTGGCCTGTGTGCGGGCGTTGGCGATGCAGACACGACCGCCGGATTGGGTGGTGGTGGCGGATAATGATTCGCAGGATGATACGGCTGGTGAGTTGGATGATCTAACAGACTTGCCATTTAGGTTGGTGGTCCATCGGATGGAGTGCAACCGGGGGAATGCCGGTGGGGTGGAGGAGGCGATGGAAGTGGCATTTGCGAAAGGGGCTGATGCGGTGTGGATATTGGATGATGACTCGTGGCCGCAGCCGGGGGCATTGGCGGCACTGCTAGAACGGCCGTGGGATGGGCAGGTGGTGCGGCATCCGCTGCAGATCGATCCGCGCACCGGGCGATTTACTTGGCCATTGCAGGTGGCAGATGGGGTGGGTGGTTGGCAATTGATTGGTGGTCTTGAGGATTTGCCTGCTGGAGACTGGGTGTGGAGTCGGAACAACTGGACGGGGGCTTTGGTGCCGCGCGAGGTGTGGGCTGAGGTTGGGCCGGTGAATGGGGAGTTATTCATTCGCGGCGAGGACGAAGAGTATCCCTGGCGAATCGAGCAAGGTGGATTTAGGCAGCAGGCGGTGCGCGGAGCGCTGCTGGTGCACCCGGGGCCGACCAAGCTCATGCAGTGGCGACTTTTCGGCAAGAGGATGTTTTTTGAGCCAGGTTTGGCGGATTGGAAACTCTACTACAAAGTGCGCAATATGGTATGGTTGAAGCGCCAGCAGGCGGGTGGATTTAGGGCCATAAGCATGGCGGCGGCGTATGGGGTGGTGGCGATTTTGGTAGATGGGCCGTCGCGGGTGCCGTTGTTGTGGTGGGCGATTGGAGATGGTTGGATGGGGCGGTTGGGGAAAATGCCAGAGCGGCCGGGAAGTTAGGCGAGATATGCTAGCACAACTCAAATCATTGATCCGACAACTGTTTTACCGGTCGGGGGTATTTCAATGCTTCGTCGGGTTCTGCTCGGTTGTTGTGGGTCGAACCAAGGGGATAGGTATGTCCCACCTCCTGTCATATCGGGAGGACGACGCGATTGGGCCGCTCCAGAGGGATGAGGCGATCGCCCTGTTTGGGATCATTCGCAGCTTGCGGCCAAAAGTTGTGGTGGAGTTTGGATTTTTCCATGGTCACAGTGCGTTCAACTTTTTGCGTGCCCTGCCTGCGGACGGTCAGCTTTTCAGTTATGATATTGATGAGGATTCGATCCGCAGGGCCGGAAGAGAGTTTGGGTTTGACCGGCGCTTCACCTTTGTCGGTAAGTCACAAGTGGATTTTGATGCCAGCGATATCGGCGGCCAGCTGATTGATTTTGTGTTCTTTGATGCGGCGCATGAATTGGAACTCAATATTGCAACGTTTGCGCGCATCGTGGATCGACTGGCACCGGATGCGATGATCGCCATCCATGACACGGGACTGTGGCAGCGGGAGCATTTTTCGCCGATCCACGCCACCTTTACCGGTGAGTATCCGGGAGTGTGGGTCAACGAGGATCTGTATGCCCATCAACCTGGAGAGCGAGCGTTTGTTAACTGGATTGTCGCCGGGCCGAACAGGTTTTCGGGAATTCATCTGCATTCCGCGCGCACTTTGCGCCACGGGCTTTCATTGCTTCAACGGCAGCGTGAGCTGGCCGTGGCTCGGGTTGAAGGGCATGCGGGCCAAGATGTGGGTCGATGAGACGAGTGTCGTTGGCATTGGGGGAATTGTCGCAAGGAATCCGTTGAAATACTGATTTGCTTTGGCATCGGCGGTCATAGGCGCGCCGCTACAACCCGAATCGGATAGTTTGGCACAGTCATTATCGCGCTGACCCTGAGTTTGACGCTCTTTGACTGAGGGGGGATGGCGAACACGGAGTTCATGACAATATTGCAGCTTGCGCAAACCGGGTTTAGAGGCATGGTAAGCGGCGGAAGGCGCTGCTGATCACGTGTAAAGACTTTGACATGGGTATGAGACTTAGTCGCAAACAATCATTCACCACTCAGGCGTTCCAGATCGCGGATGCCTTGCTGGTGTGGATCGCGTTCTTGATGGGTGGCGCGCTGCGCGACGTGATTCGGCACGTGGTAGGGATGGGCATGGGGGATGAGGACATGCTGGCGTCGATGAACTGGATACTGTATATTTGTGTGCCATTCACCCCGCTGTTGCTGGAGCGTTTGGGTTTTTATGAACGCATGCGGCAGAAGACCACGAGGATCTCTGTGGTGCAACTGCTGCGGGTGTTGCTGGTGTTGATTTTATTCATTGGTGCCATAGCGATGTTTGCCAAATTGCTAGATGCACGCCGCTTGATCTTAAGTCTCGGGCTCTTTTTTGTGTTTGCGCTGTTGCTATTTCGGGATCGGATGACGACCCTGTGGTTGAGAAGACGCAGGGACAACGAGGCGGGCAGGGAGCGGGTGATTCTTGCGGGTTCTGGTGTGGAAATCGACGAGTTTTTGAATGAACTGGATCCAGAGATCACGGCTGACTGGAATATTGTGGATCGCTATGATTTGGGCCAGCGCGGGATTGATGAGTTATTTGATTTGCTGAGAAATCAAGCGGTTGGGCGGGTTTTATTTACTGCGAAGCACACTGAGTTTGAGAAGGTGGCCAAGGCTGTTGAAGCCTGTGAGTTGCAGGGGGTGGAAGCTTGGATTGCGGCATCGTTCATCCGTACACAAATTGCACGGCCGGAATTTGACATGGTGGGAGCCAAGCCAATGTTGGTGCTTCGCTCGACGCCGGAGCTGTCTTGGGAACTGATGTTCAAAGGGGTGTTTGACAGGGTGGCTGCGGTCCTAGTGATTGTGGCAAGCTCGCCGCTGTGGCTCATCGCCTATATCGGAATTCGCATGGCGAGTCCAGGATCGCCGGTGTTTTTCTCGCAAATGCGTGCGGGTCGGTACGGCAGTCCATTTCGGATGTGGAAATTCCGCACGATGGTGCCAAATGCTGAGGAATTATTAGATCAAATCAAGGTCGAGCATGGAAATGGGATGGACGGACCGGTTTTCAAGTTAGACGAAGATCCTCGGGTATTTCCGTTTGGTGGTTGGTTGCGAAGCCGAAGCATTGACGAGTTGCCGCAATTGCTCAATGTGGTGCTTGGTGACATGAGCTTGGTTGGTCCGCGGCCACTACCGCTTTACGAGGTGGCGGCCTTCAGCAAGATGTCCCACCGGCGGCGCTTGAGTGTCAAGCCGGGGATCACCTGTGAGTGGCAGGCGGGCGGACGCAGTGAAATCACGAGCTTTGAAGAGTGGGTGGAATTGGACCTGCACTATATCGATAACTGGTCGTTATGGTTGGATTTTGGAATTCTGCTCAAGACGATCCCTGCCGTATTACTCGGCAAAGGGGCCAAGTAGCAGGCGAGGCTGTGGCTCAGACGTGTGGCGCAGAATAGATATCTGGATATGACAGTGGTGGCCGCAATTTTTTTAGTGATAGCCATGTGGCTGGGGGTCTTGCTCGGCCCTGATTTGAGGGCATGGCATTGGGGGCCGTCGTTGATCGTGTTAGCGTTGGCGGTGCTGGCAGCGTTGCCTGCGATTTGGCGGCGGGGCTTGCGTGGGACGAGTGGCTGGATGCTGGCGCTGGGGGGGATGGTGGTGGCATGGTTTGGGTGGCGTGCCTGGGCATCGCCGGTG
>JBAXCM010000105.1:0-11400 GCA_037141475.1 Verrucomicrobiota bacterium
ACTCTGGACGTGGCTGTCGGCACGATTTTGTCTTATGGCGGCATCATTACCAGCAATGGCAGTGGGACCGGTGGTCTGACCAAGGCGGGCGGTGGAACCCTGGTGCTTTCGGGCAGCAACCTTTACACTGGCGATACCACCATTTCCGCTGGCACGTTGAAGTTAGGCAATGGGTCGGCGATTCCTTCCGGGCTCGGGACAGGCAATGTTGCCGTGACAGGCACTCTCGACTTGTTTGGCAACAGTGCCAGCATCAATGGTCTTTCCGGCACCGTTGCGGGCACCATCACAAGCAGCCTGGCAGGGAGTGTGACCCTAACAGTCGGCGGAAACAACCGCCCTGGATCGTTCAACGGGATTATCCAGAATGGCACTGGCACTCTCGCCCTCGCCAAGACCGGCAGCGGGACCTTGACTCTGGGTGGCACCAATACGTTCACCGGTGGCGTCACCATCAACGGCGGTGTCTTGCAACTTGCTAGCGCCGGGGCTCTCAATAGCGCTTCACCTAACAGTCTTTCCTTTGGTCCGAGCGCTGCAGTGGGCACCAAACTGCAACTCAACGGCAATAGTCTGACGGTTAGCAGCCTTGCCACCAATCTCACACCGGGCACGGTCGTGGTGGAGAACGCCAATGCAGCGGCGGTCACCCTGACCGTCAACCAGGCGGGCAACACCACCTTTGCAGGAGTGCTGCAAGATGGCACGGGTGGTGGGGCATTTTCACTAACGAAAGCGGGAGCGGGCATCCTCACGCTGAGCGGCACCAACAGCTACAGCGGCATCACCACCATCTCGGCCGGCACGTTGGCGCTCTCGTATGGTTCCGCCATTGCCGACACCGGGGCGGTGCTTATGGGCAATACGTCCGGTGCCACGCTACTGCTCAATGCCACTGAAACCATCGGTTCGCTGGCCGGCGGCGGGGCCAGCGGCGGCAACGTCAACTTGCAAGGGTTCACTTTGACCAGCGGCGGTGCCAACACCTCTACCACCTATTCCGGGGTGATTTCCGGTACCGGCACGCTGGTGAAAACCGGTAGCGGTGCCTTCACCCTATCCAACGCCAACACCTTTACTGGTGCCACCTCGATCAAGAATGGCAGCATCATCCTTGGAGTGACTAACGCGTTGCCCACCGCCACCGTGCTATCACTCGGCGACGGTTCTAGCAATGCCAGCGGAAGCCTCAAACTCACTGGTTTCTCCCAGACGCTGGCGGGGCTAACAACAGCCGGCAGCGGCGCGGCCAACAGTATCGTCAATGGCAGTGCGACGGCAGTTAGTCTCACGTTGAACATTGCCGTCAGCAGCAGCTTTGGCGGTATCCTCGGCGGTGCCGGTACTAACGAAAATAACTTCAACTTGGCAAAAACCGGTGTTGGCACCCTCACCCTATCTGGTACTAACTTGTTCTCCGGCACCACCACCATCAGCCAGGGCACACTCAGCGCTTCAAATCTGACCAACGCGCTGGGTTCCGCCGTCTCAGCCGTGATTCTAGGGGATGCCGCCAACACCGGATGGCTTGCCTTCACTGGCAGCAGCGCCACGTTCACCCGTGGCTTTAGCGTCAACCCCGGCGGTGGCGAAATCGACACCACCACTGCCGGTCAAACCCTCACTCTGAGCACCGGAAATGTGGCGGCAGTCGGCGCGTTCACCCTCGGCGGCTTAGGGAATACAATTATCACCAGCAATCTCACCGGTACCGGCAGCCTCAATAAATCCGGCACAGGCACCCTCACTCTTTCAGGGTCTAACACCTATAGTGGCGCGACGAACCTCAAGAACGGTACGCTGATCCTCGCTGTTAACGATACCGGTCTTAAGTCCACCACCACGCTGACCCTCGGCGACGCCACACTCAACACCAACGGCGTGTTCAAACTTGACGGCCACAGCCAGACACTCGCCGGCCTCAGTGTGATCGGCAGCGGCACCGGTAACCATCTGATCGGCGGCAATATTGCGCTCTCCACCCTCACTCTAAACATCAGTGCGTCTAACACATTTTCGGGGATTCTCGGTGGTAGTGGTACTAACGAAAATTTCCTGGCGTTGGTCAAGACCGGTAGCGGCACTCTCACCCTATCCGGTACCAGTACCTACACCGGCGGCACCACCGTGAGCGCCGGCACGCTTTCTATCGGCCTCGACAGCAACCTCGGCGGCACCAGTGGCGGGGTTGTCTTGAACGGTGGCACCCTCTCGGCCAATTCCAGTTTCACCCTTGGCAGCAGCCGCAGCATCCTGCTTGGCCCGACCAGCGGCAGCGGCAGCGGAACCTTGGATGTGACGACGGGAAACGCGCTTACGTTTGGCGGGGTACTCGCTAACAACTCATCCGGCAGCGGCAGCTTGATCAAGACGAGTCCCGGCACTCTCAGCTTGTCGGGTGCCAGCAGTTACAGCGGTGCCACCAGCATCTTGGACGGCACGCTGGCCCTCGGAATCTCCAACGCCCTGCCCATTGGCACCAGTCTAACACTTGGGGCCAGCACCACCGGCGGCATTCTGAAATTGAATGGGAAAAACCAGGAGTTGGCCGGTTTGACGGCCTTTGGAGGTGGCACCAACCGCATTGTTAATGGCAACCTCACCGCTTCGACCCTGACTCTCAATATCGCAGTCAGCGCCGCGTACTCCGCCTATCTCGGTGGTACCGGCACCAATGAAAACAACTTTAGCCTAACCAAGACAGGTATTGGTGCCCTAACGATTTCCGGCGCGAACACTTATGCGGGGACCACCACAGTTTCCGCCGGCACCCTTAAAATCGGCTCCTCCGTTGCCATTCCCAGTGGTGCCGGCAAGGGCAATCTCGCGCTGGACGGCACATTGGACCTCAGCACCTATGGCATCACCATCAACGGATTGAGCGGCGCGGGCACAGTCACCACCAGCGCGGCTAGTGCAGTTAATCTAACCGTCGGCTCCAACGACCAGACCAGCACCTTCAGTGGCGTCATCCAAAACGGTTCCGGCACGCTGGCTCTGATCAAAACCGGTGCCGGCACCCTCACTCTAACCGGAGCTAACACCTATACCGGTCTCACCACGATCTACGCTGGCGGCACCTTGAAAATCGGCAATGCCGCCGCCATTCCCTCAGGGGCGGGCAAGGGCAACGTCAGCCTGAGCGGTTCGCTCGATCTGAATGGCTACAACAACATTACGCTCAATGGCCTGAGCGGCAATGGCGGCATCAGCAGCAGTATTGCGGGTGGCACCCTCACGCTGTTCCTTGGAGGCAACGACCAGAGCAGTTCCTATGGTGGGGCCATCACCAATGGGTCGGCCACCTCATTGGCCATAACGAAAATTGGCACGGGGACCCTGAGTCTGTCGAGCGTCGGTACCAACAGTTACACCGGCGGCACCACCATATCCGCCGGCACCTTGTTGTTGCAAAACGACCGCACGCTGCCCTCTTCAGGGAGTGTTGTGATCGGGTCCAGCGGCACGCTCGATGTCTATGGGCGCAGCGGTGCCAATGCCGCCATGGGTAGTTTGACTGGCACCGGCATCGTTACTAACAGCTCTGCGAGTGCCGGCACCCTAACCGTGGGCAACGGAGACGTTTCCACCACATTCAATGGCACTCTTCAGGATGGCACAGGTCTTCTGTCCCTAGCCAAATCCGGCCTCGGCACGTTCACGCTGACGCCTGCAGGCAACAATGCGTTCAGCGGCGGCATCTCCATCAGTGGCGGGATTATCCAAGTCGGCAACGCCAATGCCCTCAACTCGGCCGGGACCAACGTGGTGTCTTTCAGTAACATCATCAACGGCACGACGCCCAAGCTCCAGCTCAATGGCAATTCCATCACCATCGCGGGTCTATCAACGACCTCAGGATCTCCGGTGCTGGAAAATGCCAGTGCCACACCGGCCACCCTCACCATCAACAATTCTGCTAACTATTCCTACGTGGGGGTTATCCAGGACGGCAGCGGCGGCGGAGCGCTGTCTCTCATAAAGAGCGGCAGCGGCACCCAATCCTTAACTGCGACTAACGCATACACCGGCGGCACCACCATCAACGGTGGTATTCTGGCGATCAACAAGGATGCCGCGCTGGGGGCCACCTCCGGCCAACTCACCATCGGTAACGGCAAACTGGAGACCACCGCCAACATCTCCTCCAGCACCCGAAATATTTTTCTAACAAATTCCACGGCGACGATCGTGGTTGACACGGGCTTTACCTACACCGAGGCCGGGGTGATTTCCGGCTCCGGCACCCTTAACAAGGAAGGTAAAGGGATTTTTCAAATTTCCGGTTCTGGAAGCAGTCCAAACTTCGTCGGGGTCAATACCTATGCCGGCGGAACGAACATTAATGCGGGTTTGTTGGACGTGCTTGCCACCACTGGCACCCCGCTCGGCCAAAACATCAATACTAACAACATCTCCGTCAATGGCGGTGGCAATCTTTCTCTCAGCAGCACCAGCAACAAGGGCTCCAGTCAAACCATTACCGTCACCAGCTCAAGCAGCGCGCTGGGAGGCATCGGGTTTTCTAACACAAGTCTTAGCCAGGCCAATTTGTCCGGCATGTTCACCGATAGCAGCAGCAGCTACGGCGGCGTGCTAAGCATCAACAATGGCATCAACTATGTCGGTTCTATCAATCTCGGCACCTTCGGCACGGGCAATTGGTATTTGGGTAGCGCCGCCAGTGGCTCGTTCAGCGGCACCTTGACCATCGGAAGTGGCAACACCTATCGCCTCGGAGGCGGCGGCGGCACTTTGTCCATTACCGGCACCAATGCACTAACGGGTTCGGGGGATCTGCTGGTCGGCTCTTCCTCAACCAACGGTAACGGGTCGGTTATCGTCAACGCTGCGCAAAACTACACCGGCAAGACGACGGTGACTGGCGGCAGTATTCTATCCATTGGTCTGGACACATCGCTCGGCACCGCGCCTGGCACGGTCACCCCAGCCAAACTTGTCCTCGACAATGGCACGCTTCAGGCGCGGGCAGCGATCACGCTGAGTTCCAATCGTGGCATCACCGTTGGCCCATCTAGCGGCGCGGGCAGCGGCACGTTCGACGCCAACGGCTATAGCATCACCTATGGCGGCATCATTGCCAACAACGGCTCTGGCACCGGCTCACTCACCAAGATGGGCACCGGGTCATTGACCCTCACCGGCACCAATACCTACACCGGCGCGACCAACATCAACGGCGGAACGATCAATTTTACCACTCTGGCCAATTTGGGTGCGGGCACGGCCATCAACCTCAATGGCGGCACGCTCCAATACGCCAGCAGCAGCACCATCGACATCACCACCCGAACCGTGACGTTAGGCTCCGGCGGCGGCATGATCGACACCGGCGGCAACAACATCACCTTTGCCAATGCCCTCGCTGGCGGCGGTAGTTTCAGCAAGACCGGCAACGGCACTCTCACACTCAGCGCGGTGAATGCGATGGGCAACATCACTGTCAACGTCGGCAGCTTGCAGGTCGGCGTGGCCGGTGCCACTCCCGCCACTTCTAACCTGATCCTCAATAGCAGCGCCATCTTTGATATCAATGGCTTCGACACCACCGTGGCTAACCTCAACTCCAGCTCGGCACTTGCCATGGTGATCAATAGCGCCGTGGGCACTAGCAAGACGCTAACGGTCAGCAGCAATACAAACACCACCTACGCCGGGATCCTAGCTGATAACGCCGGCGCCGGCGTTATCAGCTAGGATCCCGGCGTAGGTGGTGTTTGTATTGCTGCTGACCGTTAGCGTCTTGCTAGTGCCCACGGCGCTATTGATCACCATGGCAAGTGCCGAGCTGGAGTTGAGGTTAGCCACGGTGGTGTCGAAGCCATTGATATCAAAGATGGCGCTGCTATTGAGGATCAGGTTAGAAGTGGCGGGAGTGGCACCGGCCACGCCGACCTGCAAGCTGCCGACGTTGACAGTGATGTTGCCCATCGCATTCACCGCGCTGAGTGTGAGAGTGCCGTTGCCGGTCTTGCTGAAACTACCGCCGCCAGCGAGGGCATTGGCAAAGGTGATGTTGTTGCCGCCGGTGTCGATCATGCCGCCGCCGGAGCCTAACGTCACGGTTCGGGTGGTGATGTCGATGGTGCTGCTGCTGGCGTATTGGAGCGTGCCGCCATTGAGGTTGATGGCCGTGCCCGCACCCAAATTGGCCAGAGTGGTAAAATTGATCGTTCCGCCGTTGATGTTGGTCGCGCCGGTGTAGGTATTGGTGCCGGTGAGGGTCAATGACCCGGTGCCCATCTTGGTGAGTGAGCCGGTGCCAGAGCCGTTGTTGGCAATGATGCCGCCATAGGTGATGCTATAGCCGTTGGCGTCGAACGTGCCGCTGCCCGCGCCGCTAGATGGGCCAACGGTGATGCCACGATTGGAACTCAGCGTGATCGCTGCCCGCGCCTGAAGCGTGCCATTGTCGAGGACAAGTTTGGCTGGGGTGACCGTGCCAGGCGCGGTGCCGAGCGATGTGTCCAGACCAATGGATAGAATACTGCCGCCAGTCACCGTCGTCTTGCCGGTGTAGTTTTGCGCAGCGTTGACGATAACCGACCCGTTACCGTTGGTTGAGGAAGAGCCGACCAGCAGATCCCCCGAACCCGTTAGTGCATTGGTGCCGGTAATGGACAAAGTGCCGCCGCCGCCTCCGAGGCGATAGGTGTTGCCACTTCCGATGGTCAAGGTGCCGCTGAACGAGCCACTGGCGGCGCTACCCAAATACCAATTGCCCGTGCCGAAGGTGCCGAGATTGATAGAACCGACATAGTTGATGCCATTGTTGATGCTTAGCACGCCGCCGTAGCTGCTGCTGCTATCGGTGAACATGCCGGACAAATTGGCCTGGCTAAGACTTGTGTTAGAAAACCCGATGCCTCCCAGCGCGCTGCTTGAGCTGGTGACGGTAATGGTTTGACTGGAGCCCTTGTTGCTGGTGCTGCTGAGAGAAAGATTGCCACCGCCATTGACGGAGATGTTGTTAGTATTGATGTTTTGGCCGAGCGGGGTGCCAGTGGTGGCAAGCACGTCCAACAAACCCGCATTAATGTTCGTTCCGCCGGCATAGGTATTGACCCCGACGAAGTTTGGACTGCTTCCAGAACCGGAAATTTGAAAAATCCCTTTACCTTCCTTGTTAAGGGTGCCGGAGCCGGAAATCACCCCGGCCTCGGTGTAGGTAAAGCCCGTGTCAACCACGATCGTCGCCGTGGAATTTGTTAGAAAAATATTTCGGGTGCTGGAGGAGATGTTGGCGGTGGTCTCCAGTTTGCCGTTACCGATGGTGAGTTGGCCGGAGGTGGCCCCCAGCGCGGCATCCTTGTTGATCGCCAGAATACCACCGTTGATGGTGGTGCCGCCGGTGTATGCGTTAGTCGCAGTTAAGGATTGGGTGCCGCTGCCGCTCTTTATGAGAGACAGCGCTCCGCCGCCGCTGCCGTCCTGGATAACCCCCACGTAGGAATAGTTAGCAGAATTGTTGATGGTGAGGGTGGCCGGTGTGGCACTGGCATTTTCCAGCACCGGAGATCCTGAGGTCGTTGATAGACCCGCGATGGTGATGGAATTGCCATTGAGCTGGAGCTTGGGCGTCGTGCCGTTGATGATGTTACTGAAAGACACCACGTTGGTCCCGGCCGAGTTGAGGGCATTGGCGTTGCCGACTTGGATAATCCCGCCACTGATGGAGATGCCGCCGCTGAACGCATTGTTGCCTGCAGGCGTCAGCGTGAACGTGCCGAGGCCGGATTTGGCTAGGGACAGAAGACCTGTGCCATCCTGAAGAGTGCCATTGAATGTGGTGGAAACGTCTCCGTTGCCCACGGTTAGGGTGCCGGCACTCGCAGAGCTGTTAGTAACGATGCCGGTGCCAGTCAAACTACCCATGGCGGCATTGGCACCGCTGCGCCCATAGACATCGAGCGTGCCGCTGGACCCGATCACAACACTCCCTGAAGAGGGCAGCGTGCGGTCGTTTTGCAACAACAAGGTGCCGGCGGATATGGTGGTGCCGCCGGTGTAACTGTTGGTACCGACGCTCGACAGACTCAGGGTCCCCGTGCCAATTTTCGTTATGGCCAATGAGGTGGCCGACCCATTGGTGATGGCCCCACCATAGGAACTGCTCTGGTCGTTGCCTCCAAGGAACAGCGTGAGGGTGCCACCCGCAATACTGCTGCTGATGCCGCCATTGCCGCTCAGGCCATTGAGCGTAATGTTGTTGTAGCCATTCAGATCGAGCGAACCGCTCAGGCTGACGTTGCCCTTGCCCGCCCCTGAGGGAATGGCGGCGGCATTGCCGATTTTCAAGGTGCCGCCAGCGTAGATCGTGGTGAGACCGGTATAGGTGTTAGCTCCGGTTAGAGTGAGGGTGCCGGCACCGGTTTTGATCAGAGCCAGCGTGCCGGAACCGTTTTGGATGACGCCACTGAAGGTGCTGGTCTGGTCGTTGGAGCCGACGGTTAGATTAACTGCACTAGCCGCGCTGGTGGTGACTGTGCCCGCGCCGCTCAATCCGTTGATGGTGATGCCATAGGTGCTGAGGTCCAATGTGCCGTCCAGCGCGAGATTGCCCTTGCCGGCACCACTGGGAATGGCAACGGAGGAGCCGATTTTAAGGGTGCCGGCGGAAACTGTGGTGGTCCCCGCATAAGTGTTCGCGCCGGAAATCGTTAGGGCACCAATACCTGTCTTGGTTAGGCTAAAGTTGTTTTCATTGGTGCCGGTACCACCGAGATAGGCGGAGTACGCGGCGCTGACTGCGATATTGAGAGTCAGGGTCGAAGCGGTGAGGTTGCCATTAACAATGCGGTTGGTGCCACCTCCAAAGGCCGTCAAACCGGCCAACTCCTGGTTTTTCCCATTCAATTTCAGAATGCCGCCGGTGGTGCTGGCCCCAAGTGTTAGACTGGTGCCAATGGGCAGGGCGTTGGAGATTCCGAGGGCCAGCGTGCCGTCCAAGATGCTGGTGGCACCGCTGTAACTGCTGGCACCCGACAAGCTGAGAGTGCCGGGACTCGTCTTGATCAAGCTGCCGCTGCCGGATGAGTTGTTAGCGAGTACCCCGCCAAACGTAAGCGCGTTTCCCGTCGTCACATCCAAGGTTCCGCTGCCGCTGCCGCTGGTCGGGCCAAGCAGGATGCTGCGGCTGCTGCCAAGGGTGAAACTGGAATTGGCCGAGAGGGTGCCACCGTTCAAGACAACCCCGCCACTGGTGCCGCCGAGGTTGCTGTCGAGGCCGATAGAAAGCGTGCCGGCGCTCACGGTGGTGCCGCCGGTGTAGGTACTGGTACCGGATAGGGTGAGAGTGCCGCTACCGGTCTTGACCAACGCCAGGAAATTTTCGTTAGTACCACTACCACCGAGAATCCCCGAAAATGTGTTAGACGCACTGATGTTTAGAGTGAGGGTGGAGAGCGCAATATTGCCGCCGATCAGATGGTTACCGGTGCCGCTGCCGATCACACTGAGGCCGGCGAGTGTCTGGCTGTGGCCGTCAAGTTTGAACACGCCGTTGGTGTTGAGTGTGGCGTCGCCGAGGGTCAGCGTGGTGGTGGACTTAAGACCGGTATCGTTAACAGCGAGGATCAGCGTACCGTTCTTGAGGTTCGTCGCGCCACTATAGGTGTTAGACCCTGAAAGAGTGAGGGTGCCTGTGCCGGATTTATTGAGGCTGCCGGTACCGGTGAGATTGCTGGTGATAATTGTATTCCCTAAGCCGCCGAGGGTGAACGCGCCGACTGCCGCCACATTTCCGGTGCTCAGAGTGAGGGTTTGACCGGCAGTGGTGGTGTCGATTTCGCCACCGCCGGGGTTGACGCTAAAGCCACGGGTGAACGTGGCGCTGCTGCCAGTGAAGGCAAGCCATCCGGTGTTGGCGGCATCCCCTAGAATCACGGCTGAGACGGCGGAACCCAGCGCGTTGGTCAGATTTGAAGCGCTGAGTGTGCCCTGGCTGATGGTGGTGGTGCCGGAGAACAAGTTAGTACCAGATAGGGTGAGGGTGCCAACACCGGTTTTTGCCAAGTTGAAGTTATTTTCGTTAGTACCGGCACCGCCGAGGATACCGCCAAAGCTGCTGCTGACGGCAATGTTCAACGTGAGACTAACTGCCGTCGCACTGCCATTGACGATACTGTTGGCCGCGCCGCTGCCGGCTGTTGTTAGCCCCGCCAGCGTCTGGGAGAAACCAGTGAGTTTGAGGCTTCCGCTGGCATTGCTAGAACCGTCGCCGAGTGATAGCACGGTGGCGGTGGGCAACGCGTTAGTCACTCCAAGGATGATGCTGCCATTCTTGATCGAGGTGGCACCAGTAAAGGTGTTGGCGTTGGATAGGGTGAAGGCACCGCTACCGGTTTTCACCAGCGTGCCGGTACCGGAAATCACCCCGGAATAGGTGGTAGAGGTGTTGGCACCGCCGCTGGTCAAAGTGAACCCTTGCAAGTTGACGTTGCCGCCGCTGGCCCCGCCGCCGGCCAGCGAACCGATGGTTTCAGTGGCATTGAGCAGTAGCGTGGCACCGGACGTATTGCCCATAAGCACCGCCCCGGTGTCGGCAATGGCGGAACCATACGAGAGCGCCAACGTGCCGGCCGAGATGGTGGTGATGCCGCTGTAGCTGTTGGTGCCGCTCAGCGTGAGGATGCCCGCTCCCGCTTTCGTTAGTGAAAATGCCCCACCACCCGTGCCATCTTGCAGCACTCCTGCAAAGGTGGTGTTGCCCGCCTGGTTGACGGTCAGGGTGACCGCCGCTGCATTGGCGTTCTCCACCACGACCGTGCCCGGTGTGAGATTGGTGGCAAGGCTGCTAACCGTCAGACTATTGCCGTTGAGTTGCAGTTTGGTGCCCACTGCAGCGCTCGGACCAAAGGAAAGACTGTTAGGTGAAGCGCTATTGAGAGCCCCGGCGCTAGCAAGTTGCAAGACACCGCCGTTGATGGTGACGCCACCGGTGAACGTATTGGTGCCACCCAGAGTCAAGGTCCCGCTGCCGGTCTTGGCGAGGGCGAGAGTGCCAGTGCCATTCTGGATAATCCCGTTGAACGATCCAGGGCGGTTGTTTCCGCCGACTGTTAGGGTCACACTCCCTGCCAGGCTGCTTGTGATGGTGCCCGCAACGGTGCCGGAAAGACCATTGATGCTGGCACTGTTGCCAAACAAGTCGAGAGTGCCTGTCACGGCAACATTGCCTGTCCCGAGCCCGGAAGGAATCGCCGACCCATTGCCTAACTTCAACGTGCCAGCGGAAATGGTGGTATCGCCAGTGTAAAGGTTGCTGCCCGAAAGCACCAGGGTTCCACCGCCCGCCTTGGTCAGACCACCGGTCCCACTGCCATTGCTGGTAATGATGCCGCCATAAGACAAAATCGTGCCGACAGCCACGTCCAGAGT
>JBAXCM010000106.1:0-11271 GCA_037141475.1 Verrucomicrobiota bacterium
TGCCGGCGTTGGTTTTATCGCGGAGTTCTTTGACAATGGCAGCGGTGATCATGGCAGGGTACGTTATGTTAGAAAAGGCGGGCGGCTCCCGCAAAAGGAGCCGCCCGGTGTGAAGATTGTAAGTTACGGGTCAAACTTTGCGGCCGGCGACCATGGCATCTACCAAGTTTTGGAGAATGATGCGGATGGAGCGGATGGCGTCATCGTTGCCGGGGATCGGGTAGTTGATGATGGAAGGGTCGGCGTTGGTATCGACGATAGCGATGATGGGGATTTCGAGGCGGCGTGCTTCAGCCACGGCGATGGTTTCGCGAGCGGAGTCGACGATGACCACGGCATCGGGCTTGCGTTCCATATCGCGGACGCCGCGGAGGTTGCGGAGGAGTTTTTCGCGTTCGCGGCCGAGGGCGGCGAGTTCCTTTTTGGACATAGCCTTAAACTCGGGCTGTTTCTCGATCGTTTCTAGGTACTTGAGGCGTTCGATGCTCTTGCGGACGGTGGCGGAGTTGGTGAGCATGCCGCCGAGCCAACGGTGGTTGACGTAGAATTGGCCGGTGGCTTCGGCAGCCTCGCGGATGGCGTCCTGGGCCTGGCGTTTGCAGCCGACAAAGAGGACCTTGCGGCCTTTGCCGACGAGATCGGAGAGGAAGTCGGACGCCTTATCAAGGCATTGGACGGTTTTCTCCAGATTGATGATGTAGATGCCGCCTTTGTCCTTCATCAGGTAAGGCTTCATGCGCGGATTCCATTTCTTCGTCTGATGGCCGTAATGGACGCCAGCGTCCACCATGTCGGTGATGAGTTCGTTGATCATAATGTCTGAGGTTTCCCGCCTTGAAACAGGCCGGGCGATTTTTGAAGATCCGCCGCATGCAGGGTCCCCCCGGATCTTCGTTGGCTCAAATGCGACGCAAGGAGGGGCAGCGGGGATAGATAACCAAGTGCCGCTTGGCAAGCAAAATCCTGCGCTTTTTTTGAAAAAATCATCCGTCGGGTCGCCAGACCGTAGCTGCCGATGGTGCAATATCGGGGTTGCGGGCGGCGGCAGTTGCGTTAGCCTGCGGCGATGAAAGTTGTTACGCAAGCAAGCGAGATGATGGCGGCCTTGGCCGAACATGGCCGGCCGCGGGTGTTGGTGCCTACCATGGGTGCCCTCCATCAAGGGCATCTGGCCTTGATCCACCGCGCTAATGTACTTGCCGGCACCCAGGGCACGGTGGTGGTTTCCCTATTTGTCAATCCGATCCAGTTTGACCGCGCTGAGGACCTCGCGGCCTATCCGCGGCCGCAGGAGGCGGACCTGGCGGCTTGCCGGGCAGCAGGGGTGGGGGTGGTATTTGCGCCGGAAGCGGCGGCGATGTACGCGCCGGACCGCTCGGTGACGGTCCAAGAGACGCAACTCTCGGGCAGCCTGTGTGGCGCTTCGCGACCCGGACATTTTGACGGGGTATGCACGGTGGTGCTCAAATTATTTTTGCTGAGCGGCTGTGACATTGCGGTCTTCGGTGAGAAGGATTTCCAGCAACTCGCAGTGATCCGGCGCATGGTCCGAGATCTGAATGTACCCGTGACCATCGTCTCCCACCCCACCGTGCGCGAAACCGATGGCCTTGCTATGTCATCCCGCAACGTGCGCCTGGATGCCACCCAGCGGGCCGACGCGCCCCGCCTCCGGCAGGCGTTGTTAGCGGCACAGGCGGCATTCCAAGGCGGCACCCGTGCGTCAGCGGATTTGCTGGCCGTGGCGCGTCAAGTGATCGGGGCCAGTGGGCTGCTGCGCGTGGACTACCTGTCGCTAGTCGATGCCGAATCGCTAGAATCGGTGGAGCGCATCGAGCGTCCGGCGTTGCTGGCCACGGCGGTGTTTTACGGCGATGTGCGCCTCATCGATCACATCCGGCTACAGCCGTGACGTGACGTGACGTGACGTGACACGGCTCACTTGCTACCGGGTTCGGGCACCACAATGGTTGGCTGGGGCAGCGGGGGCTTGCTGGCAGTTTCCTTGAGATGATCCTTAATCAGAAACCAGATTGCGACCGCCAGCAGCAGTGCCAGAAGCTTGGCGATCCAGTTTTTCGGAAGGGATATTTTCATAGTCACTGTTGCCGGTTAGAAAGATTTTCGCGAGGTTTTCGCGGAATTGTTTTTCGGTGAGATTGCGTTCGATGCGGCCTTCGACGCAGATGGAGATGCCGCCGGTTTCCTCGCTGACGACGACGGTGACTGCGTCGGTTTCCTCGGCGAGGCCGATGGCGGCGCGGTGGCGCAAGCCGGTGGAGCGGTCGTGCATTTCGCGTTGGGTGACGGGAAACACGCAGGCGGCACCGGCGATGCGGTCGTCGGCGATGATCATACCGCCGTCGTGCAGCGGGGTTTTTGGGTGGAAGACGGTGAGGGCCAATTCGGGCGAGAACTGGGCGTCGATGGGCACGCCAGTATCGAGGAATTTTTTCAAACTGATGCCCCGTTCGATGGCAAATAGTGCACCCACCCGTTTTTTGGACAATATGATCACGGCGTCAGCCAGTCGCTCCAAAAAGGCCAGTCGGCGCTTGCTCGAATAGGAAAAGAAACTCTTGCTGCCGAGACGCGCTAAAGCGTCCCGCAACTCAGGCTGGAAAATAACCACTAAAGCAAACGCCAGCAAGGCCGTCGCCCGAGTGACAAGCCAACTGATAACGGTGAAATTCGCGACTTGGGACACCACCGTGAGCACCACAATGATGATCCCCAGACCCACCAAAATCTGCGCTCCGCGGGTGGCACGAAAGGCCCGGTAAATTTGATAATTGCACACCGCGAGAATGATTATCTCGATCCCATTGCGCCAGTTCTCTTCAATAAATATCCACATCGCCGCTTGCATGGGCAGGCTACTCCGCCAACTCCCCTCTGTCACTCGGAAAGATTTTCCCTCCACACCGGAAAATTTCCCCAAACAGGACTGGTTCCGGCGGAGCGGGAACCGGTCCTGCCCACAAGAACTGCTGCCTGCGATTCGCCCCGTTCATTCTCATCCCCATGCGCAACCGGGAAGGGGTTAGGAGGGTTGTCGCGGGGAGATGGGCCGCACTCATCCCCATGCGCAATCGGGAAGGGCTTGCTCACGCGGTCTAGGGGCTATCGGAGGTTGACTCAACATGGGCCATGTTCTAGCTTCACCCCATGGGCACTTCGGAATTGAGAGAATTCTTGGCGGATCTATCCAGGTCTACGGCCGAATTGCGGGTTTCTCAGCAGGAAACGGATCGCCAGATGAAGGAAACGGATCGCCAGATGAAGGAAACGGATCGCCAGATGAAGGAAACGGACCGCCAGATGAAGGAAACGGACCAGAAGATCAAGGCGCTGAGTGGTCTGTTCACCAGCCAGTGGGGGAAACTCGTGGAGGCGCTGATGCGTCCCGGCACCGTCAAGTTGTTTCAAGAGCGCGGGTTGCTGGTCAACCAGATGACCGAGCGGCGGACCGGTCGCGATCGCCATGGGGAAAGAATCGAAGTGGACATGACCTTGGTGAATGGCAACACCATTGTGGTTATCGAAGTGAAAACCACCCTCAAAGTCGAGGATGTCCTGTGGCATCTGGACAAGTTGGGGCGCTTCAAGGAGGCCTTCAAGGAATACGCCGAGTGGAACGTCCAGGGAGGCTTGGCGGCGATGCACTTTGAGGAAGAAAGCGACCGCTACGCCTTCCGCAAAGGCCTGTGGGTGCTGCGCTGCGAGGACGGCATCACCAACATTGCCAACGCCAAAAACTTCCGACCCAAAAATTTCTAAGGTATGAGCACTTGACCCCGATTTTTCCGCGGATCGAGCAAGCACGTTTCCCAAAGTTCCGTCGGAATTGCTCAAGTCCCTATGCCTTGCGCCGCCGTCACCCAAGCCAAATAGGAGGCAGCTACCGCAGCGGGCTCAAGCCCGACAATTTCCGGCACGGCATACGGGTGAGCCGCTGCCAACGCCTCGGCGAGCGCCGGATAGAGGTGGCCCGATGTCTTGAATACCCCTAACACTTCATCAGCCCGCTCCACCTGCCCGTCCCAGCGGTAAATCGACTCGATCCCTGGCACCAAATTCACACACGCTGCCAGTTGCCTTTCGACCATAGCTGTGGCAATCTGTCGCGCCTGTTGGCCATCAGGAAAAGTACACAGCACCAAAATCATTCCTTGCATGGCCACAGTTCTACCCAATCCTCACTTAAATGCCAGTCATTCGATGAAATCCGGTTTTCTTGAGAAACTTGTGGCGCGGCTTGACCGCGTGGAACCGGGGGAGGTCCAACAGATATTGACCCGCCTGATTCGCGAAAAAGGGTTTCTTGAAAACGTCTTCGAGGCCCTCCATGAGGGAGTCATCATCCTCGATGCCCTCGGCACCATCGGATTCCTCAACCACGCCGCCTGCCAATTCTTCGGCCTTGACCCCCAGCGCGCCATCGGTGATAAACTCTCCGCTCAAGTGCGCGGCCTGGATTGGGACAACCTCGCCAAACCCGGCCGCTCGATCAGCCGCGACCTCGAAGTATTCTATCCAGAAAACCGCTTCCTCAATTTCTATCTGGCGCCCATCACCGATCACGGGCCGGCGGCCGAGAGCTTCGGCTACGTGATGTTGGTGCGAGATCTGACCAGCACCCGTGCCGAGGCCGAGGCCACCTTGGAATCCGAGCGACTCAACGCCCTGACCCTGCTGGCCGCCGGAGTCGCCCACGAGATTGGCAATCCGCTCAATTCTTTGGATATCCACCTCCAACTCCTCGGCCGAAAATTCCGCAAACTCACCCCCGCGGATCGCGCGCCTCTGGAGGATAGCCTGGCCACTGCTCGCGAGGAAATCCAGCGACTCGACACCATTCTCAAACAATTCCTCCACGCCGTTCGGCCTACCACCCCTCAGCGCGAACGCCACGACCTCCATGCCCTGCTCCACCAAACACTGCGGCTGCTCGAACCCGAACTCTCGTCTCGCCACATCACCGTGCAACTCGAACTCGCGGACGCTCTGCCCGCTGCCATGATCGATCCCGGCCAGTTCCAGCAGGTGTTCTACAACCTGATCCGCAATGCCTATCAAGCACTGCCGCCCACCGAGGGTTCCATCACCGTGAGCACCCACTGCAACGACTACGAGTACCGCATCTCCATCCAAGACAATGGCATTGGCATTTCACCGGAGATTATGGGGGCCATCTTCGAACCCTACCGCAGCACCAAACCCTCCGGCTCCGGCCTCGGCCTTCTCATCGTGCGCCGTATCGTCCGCCAACACGGCGGCGAAATCGAAATCGACAGCGAAGCCCACCGCGGCACCCGCGTCACCATCCACCTACCCCGATCGGAACGCACCGTCCGCCTCCTCGCCACCCCCGCCATCGAGCTATGAACCAGCCCCCCCTGCCGTACCCTAAAGTTTATGTTACCGCCCACTCCATACTCGCGCTAGGTTCGGGGCTTCTATCTCGTCCCTGACACCTGACAACTCTTCCGCCCCCCATGCTCCCCAGCCTCCTCATCGTCGATGACGAACGCGCCACCCGTGAAGGACTGCGCAGTGCCTTCGAAGAACAATTCGACGTGTATACCGCGGCCGGCTCATCTGAGGCCTTGAAAATTCTCAAGTCCGAGCCCATCGAACTGCTCCTCACCGACCTGCGGCTTGGCGCGGAATCCGGCATGGATTTGCTAGCCTCAGCTCTGGCCCTGGCCGAACCGCCGGTGACCATCATGATGACTGCCTACGGCTCGGTGGACACGGCTGTAGAGGCCATGCGGCGCGGAGCCTGGCACTTCGTGACCAAGCCGCTCAACCTTGACGAGGTGGAAATGTTGCTCAAACGCGCCTTGCGCAGCCGCAGCTTGGAGTCGGAAAACCGCCAACTCACCCACCAAGTCCAGCAATCCCACAAGCTCGACCGGCTCATCGGCAAATCCCCGGCCATGAAGGCGGTAACGGAACTTATCCAACAAGTCGCCCCGACCCGTGCCACCGTTCTTATCGAGGGCGAATCAGGCACCGGCAAGGAAGTGGTGGCTCACACGCTGCACCACTTGTCAGGTCGGCCGGCCGCCAAGCTGGTCATTGTCCACTGTGCCGCGCTCTCGCCCCAATTGCTCGAAAGTGAACTCTTCGGCCATGAAAAAGGTGCCTTCACCGGTGCCGCGCAACGCCGCATCGGCCGCTTTGAGCAAGCCGACGGCGGCAGCATTTTCCTCGACGAAATCGGTGAGATCGACCCCGCCACCCAAGTCAAACTCCTGCGAGTCCTCTCCGAACGTAGCTTCGAGCGCGTCGGCTCCAATACACCTATCAAAATCGATGTGCGCGTCATTGCCGCCACCAACAAGAGTTTGCGCGGCTTGGTCGATGCCGGCAGCTTCCGCGAAGATCTGTTCTTCCGCCTCAACGTGGTCAAAATCCAGATGCCACCTCTGCGCAGCCGTCGCGAGGATATCGTCCTGCTTGCCAATAGTTTCCTCCAGGAATTTGCCAGCGATAACCAGCGCCCGCTCAAACCACTCAGCGACGACGCCCTCCACTCACTCCTCACCTATGACTGGCCCGGCAATGTGCGCGAACTGCGAACCGTCATCGAACACGGCGTGGTCATGAGCAATGACGCCGTCATCGATACCCGCCATCTGCCGCATTTTTTGCTCGCCACACCTGCCAGACCCACCCAATCCGCGCCATCAGGTAAAATGGCCCTTGAAAACCCGCCCGCTTTCAACTTGCATGCGCTCGAAGCCGATGCCATCCGTAGCGCCCTGAGCGCCGCCCATGGCAACCGCACCCACGCGGCGGATCTTTTGGGATTCAGTCGCCGCACACTCCAACGCAAATTAAAAGACCTCCACCTGTAATGTTCTCCCATCCCTCATGAACGCCCAATCCCAAGCCTTCGATAAGGGCGTACTCATTCGCCGCTGTCTGTTTTTCCTGGTCTTGATCGCCCTCACCTTGGGCAATCTGTTCACTCTCTTTCGGGGAATCAACTCGCCTCAGGCCATGGACCAAGCTCAAATCGCCAGGGAAATCTCCCGCGGCAACGGATTTACCACAAAAATGATCCGACCGGCCGCCTATAGCCAAGCCGAAAAATCCAAGAAATCGACCGTACCATTCACCAAATTTGAGGATACATACCACTCACCCCTCAGCCCGCTGATCACCGCAGCGGTGCTCAAGGTGGTCGGCGCGGCAGATGGTCCCCAATGGGAAATGAGCGAGAAACAGCTGATTTTCCCCCTGGACCGGGTCATCGCCGCCATCAGCGTGGTATTTTTCTTGATGGCGATCGGGGTGAACTATCTGCTCATCGGCCGGGTGTTTGACACCAAAATTGCGTCCGTCTGCGCCATTCTGATGCTCTTCTGTGAATCCTTCTGGACCTACGCGCTCAGTGGTTTGCCGCAGATGCTCATGCTGATGCTCTTCTCTTGTGCCATCTACTTCGTATATCGAGCTATCGAAGCAAGCTCCGAGGGACGCGTCGCCATGGCCCCAGCTCTCATCGCAGGTGTATTTTTCACCCTGCTAGCCCTTACCCACTGGATGACCGTGTGGATCGCCCTAGGCTACATCATCTTTGCCGCCATTGCCTTCCGCCCCCGCGGCATCGTCGCCGCTGCCATCCTGCTGATGCTGTTAGTTCCGGCTTGCTATGTCATGCTGCGTAATGCTGGCATTAGCGGCACTCCCTTCGGCACCGCCTACCTCACTCTCTACAACGGCTTGGCAGGCTCCGAGGATGAAGTCATGCGCACCGTTAACCTGCAGGACAACCTCAACATCAACGGCCTGTTTTCCAAGATTATTCGCGTCGCCTTGCTCCAAACCGTCGATATTATCCCATTCCTCGCCGGGATCATTATCGCCCCGCTGTTTTTCATCTCCCTGCTCCATCCGTTCAAACGCAAGCCCATTGCCACCTTCCGCTGGGCCATCCTGCTGATGTGGTGCACCACTGCCATCGGCCTCTCATTCTTCGGCGTCACCCCCAAAGGCTTGGATCCTAACCAACTCCACCTCGTCTTCGCCCCCATCATGACCGCCTACGGTTTGGCCTTTCTATCCATCCTCTGGGGTCGCCTCGAGTTTGTGGCAGCCACCCCCCAATTGCGCAACACTCACTACATCGTCATCGTGATCATCTGCTCGCTGCCTCTCCTCCTCTCATTGCCCCAGGAGATCCGCAACGGTATTCAAAACCGCGACAAGGGCGGCCTTCCGCACTGGCCACCCTACTACGCCCCAGCCCTGACCCTCCGCTTGAAAAAAATCGTCCCCGAAAACCAGGTGACCTTTTCCGACCAACCGTGGGCCGTCGCTTGGTACGCCGATCGACTCAGTGTTTGGCTGCCAACCGATCGTGCCGGCTTCGAAAAACTCGACAATGCTGCAACTGATCTGGACACTGCGGCAGTCGGCATCCTCATTACCCCGTCATCCTACGGCATGAACAACATGATGGAGATTTCCTCCAAGTACAAGGACTTCACATCTTTGATTCTCGATGGCCAGGCAATCATTGCCACCTCCAACTTGACCAACTCACTCTACGACAAGGACAGAAAGTTGGAAACCGTCTTCAAACGCTATCCATACCCCATTCCGCTGCTAAGTTACTACGTCACCTTTTATAGCTCCAAACCGATCAAAACCACCGACAAACCGGAATGACCGCGATGCCACGCAAAAAAGACAATTCCCCCCCCAACGGCAATACCATGTCCTTCGAGGACGCGCTGGCCGGGCTGGAAGCAATTGTCGAATCCATGGAGCACGAGTCATTGCCGCTCGAAGAGTTGGTAGCCAGCTATGAGAAGGGCTCGGCCCTGCTCACTCACTGCGAAGCCATTCTCAAGACTGCCCGCAGCCGCATCGAGCTTATCACTCTTGGCCAACACATCGATAGCCCGCTTGATCCCCAAGCCCCTGCCACCTCGCTCGCCATGGCCGAGGCTCCCAACGAAGATGACGACATCCGCCTGTTCTGACCCCCCCGCCCTCGGCCCCCTGCTCGCGGCCATCCATTCTCCAGCGGACGTCAAGCGACTTGCCGACGAGGAATTAGTGAAACTTGCGGCAGAAATCCGCAACACCCTCATCACATCGCTGTCCAGAACCGGTGGCCATTTGGCGCCCAATCTTGGTGTCGTCGAACTCACTATCGCCCTTCACCGTGTCTTCTCCACCCCGACAGACAGCTTGGTATTTGACGTGGCCCACCAGGGGTATGTTCATAAAATGCTCACCGGGCGGGCTCCGCTGATCCACACCATCCGCACCTTCCAAGGTCTTAACGGCTTCCTCCTCCGCAGCGAATCGCCCCACGACGCCTACGGCGCAGGTCATGCCGGCACTGCCCTCTCTGCCGCTCTCGGAATCGCCGCCGCCCGCGACTTGGCCGGCGACACGAACCATGTGGTGGCCATCGCCGGGGATGCCGCCTTTACCTGTGGCCCCACCCTCGAAGCCCTCAATAATATCGCAGAAACCACCCGCAACTTCATCGTCGTGCTCAACGACAATGAGTGGTCGATCGACAAGAACGTCGGGGCTATCGCACGCTATTTCAACGCCCTCCAAACCCACTCAACGTATGCCGCAGTGCGCGGCAAGGCCGCCGAATTCGTCGAAAAGCTCGCTGGTAAGGCCGCCCGAAGTCTCGCTCACAAAGTTGAAGAAAGTGCCAAGAACCTGCTCTTTCCAAACGTCCTCTTTGAGAAATTCGGCCTGCGCTATTACGGCCCGATCGATGGCCACGACCTGCGGCTTCTCATCCGCACCTTCGAGCACCTCAAAACCCTCCACGAGCCCGTCGTGCTCCACATCATCACCGAAAAGGGCCGCGGCTATCAACCCGCCCTCGACAATCCCGGAAAATTCCACGGCCTCGGTGCCTATAAACTCGAGGACGGTTCCACCAACCACACCAGTACCCCCACTTGCTCGGAAATTTTCGGACGTACCCTCACCGATATCGCAAAAACGGATCCGAAAATCGTCGCCATCACAGCCGCCATGCCCGGCGGTACCAAGCTGGATATTTTTAAGTCCGAAGTGCCGGAGCGCTACTTCGATGTGGGCATCGCCGAGGAGCACGCCGCACTTTTTGCCGCTGGCCTCGCCGCCAAAGGATTTCGGCCGTTCGTCGCGATTTATTCCACCTTCATGCAGCGTGCCTATGACATGATCATCCATGACATCGCTCTGCAAAACCTGCCCGTCCGCCTGTGCATGGACCGCGGCGGACTCTCCGGCGATGACGGTCCGACCCACCACGGCTTGTTTGACATCGGCTTCCTGCGCCTCATCCCCGGACTCGTCCACATGCAGCCCAAGGATGAAAATGAATTTGCCGATATGCTTCACACCATGGCTGCCTACGACGCAGGTCCTTCGGCCATCCGCTACCCCCGTGGTCCGATCCGCGGTACCCAGCTCAAACCCACTCCACAAATCCTTGATATCGGCAAGGCCGAACTCGTAGCCGATGGCAGCGACGTCGCCCTCATCGGCCTGGGGACCCTCTTCGAAATGGCCGAGCACACCAAAACCCTCCTCGAAGCCATGGGACTCTCCGTCGCCCTCATCAATCCCCGTTTCATCAAACCTCTCGATACCGCCCTCCTTGAAACGTACGCCACCAAGTGCCGCGTTCTGTGTACCTTCGAGGACCACGTCCTGACTAACGGCTTCGGCAGCGCCGTCATAGAACACCTCCACAGCGCTGGCATCCATACCCCGGTCGAACGCATCGGCTGGCCCGACGCCTTCATCCAACACGGCCCCCCGGAGACGCTTCGCTCTCTCCATGGAATCACCCCTGCCCATGCCGCTTCCTTGGTGGCTCGCCATTTCAAATTGCTAAAGCAGATTTAGAGTCCTGTAACACCAATCGCTTCGGGAATAACCATTCGTTGCATCCGCTCCTGCCTGGTGGCTCCACTTCATCGGCACTTTCTCCTTCGTTTTCGGGGATGCGCGTTGCGGCCGTTGGCAGGGAGTCACGGCCTGAAGCGAGACGCTGCAGGCCACGAAGCGAGGACAAAAAAAGGCCGCCGGATGAGCGGCGGCCTTTGATAGAAGGGTTGGCTTGCAGCACGAGGCTTATTCGCCTTCAGGACCACCGTGGATTGCCGGTGTGAGGCTGTCAAGAAAAATGTTAGATCGGAGTGCACCGGCCTTTTCCACCACCCCTCCCCGCTTGCGCGGAGCGGCCTTCGATTGGGCGGCCGGGAAGCTGATTGAATGGCCTCCTCC
>JBAXCM010000107.1:0-11250 GCA_037141475.1 Verrucomicrobiota bacterium
GGGTGAGGGCGCTGCCGTCGAGGTTGACGTGGAAGATCTTGTAGGTGTTATTTTCAAAACCGACGCCAGCGTAGCGTTTGCGATCGGCTTCGTTATCGGCAATCTCGGTGCAGGAGAAGAGGACTTCCTTGCTGTCGTAGCTCAGTTCGGGGGCGAGGAAACCGTCTTTGGAGGTGAGGGATCGGCCCTTGTAACGGCCGTTCTCGCAGACGGATTTTTCCAACACATTGCGGGTGGTTGGTTTGTCGGAGAACGGGTTTTCGAGGACGAACAAACCACCGCCGCGAATTGCGTTGAAGCCGAAGTATTGGTCGCACATGTGGTTGCCGGTGGTCTCGGCATTGGGGCAGAAGTGGCGCTTGATGAAGAGGATTTTATCAAAATCGAGGAGGGGATTGGCGAAGGCCACCTTGCGGCGCAGGGAGCAGGCGGCTTGCAGGAGTTCGGCGCGCTGCGGGGTGGCGAGAGCGATCTGGCTGGCCTGTGCTTTCAGCCCTGCGAGTTGCTGGGCCTGTGGTTTGAGGTCGGGGCATTTTGGCAGTGTTTTAAGATGATCAATCAGGGCCCCGACGCGCCGCAGCACTGCATCTGCCTCATCCTTGTCGGAGGGATCGGGCAGGGAGTTTTTGTCGAACACTTGGTCTGCGGCTGGCCAGTGCTGGGGCTCGGTGTTAGGTGGGCGGATTGGCTTGGGCGCAACCTTCGTGGCCGGGGCCTTGTCGCCCTGATATTCAATTTTGGCGTCGGCCCAATCCGAGTGGTCAAAGGCGAAGCCGTCGGGGGTGGTATCAACGACAAGATCGAGGACTTTGATGCCCTTGACATCGAGGTCGCAAGACTTGACTTCGCCGCCACCGGTGAGCACGCCGCTGGACCAGAGTTTTTTGTCATCGCCCATCACGATGAATTCAACGGTTCCCTGCTTGCCGACCTCATCATCCACCCCGGTGGTGGCTTGGAATCGCACGCCGTGACCCTCCAGATCAATGCGCAAACTGCCTGGTGGGTGAGTCCCTATGCCCCGCTCATGCACGGTTCCACGCAAGGTGATCGGATGATTGTCGATCGATTTTTTGGCCTGAGTCGTGCCCCAACCGGAGGTGGCTTGGCTCAAATTCATTTCATCGAGCCAGATGATTTTGTTGGCTGCGGCGTTCGATGTGAACACCCCCCCAAGCAGTAATACCAGGCTGGCACAAACAGTGGTCACATTCAGTTTCATGTTGTTGTCGATTGGAGGGTAAATCGTCCTGCGGCCGCCCCTTGCATTTCCGCTGTGAGGCGGATGCATGGCGGTCGTCCGGAGGCGTGAGCGGACGGGGTGATTGAAGCGGAATTTCCCTTCACCGCGAGGCCTGATTGCCGGAGTGCGCAACTTAGCCAATCGGTTTCGTGAAATAGACACAAGTTACCGAGCATGGCCGCCACAGCTTTCAATAATTATCTACTAATTCAGTGAGCGGCGACCCGCAAGAACAACCTGCCGCTGACCGGGGTGGCGGTGACGCTCACCTCAACGGTCTCGACACCGTTGTTGGTGGCGGTGACCGTCTGACTAGTGGTGATTACTTGTCGCCTTTCCAGCTGGGATAGGGGTTGATGTTAGATGTGGCCATGTCGAACGTCTGCGGAGGGCGGAAGTCGGATAGGTCCTTGAACTTCAGGTTGCGGCGGCCCCACCAGCTGCCGTAATACTGGCCATTGGTGTCCACCCAGTTAGTCACTTTGAGCAGTTCGGCTTGGGTCAGATGGATATTCTTGTGGACCTCTGCGAGCTTGGCGGCACGCTGCGCTTGTTTGGGATCAGCCAGCGTTACCTTGCCCTTGCTGAGCATCGCCACCAGCACACTGCTGTGCGAGCCGAGCGAGCGGGCCGGCAGGTATTCGATATTGCCGGTTTTCGGGTGGTTTTCGCCGACAATCAAGCCTAACAGGCCAACTTCTGGCCGCCGCTCGGTGATCAGACTTTCGTATGACACATTGAACAACTCGGTCATTTCGCCGCTCAGGTTGAGTTTCCCTTTGGGCTCCTTGCCGCTATGGCATTTCTGGCAATTCTTATCCCATACCGGTTGGACGTCCTGGGCATAGTCCAGTGTGCGGTGGCCATCCTTCTCGCCGGGTTGGGGGCCTGGCACGGATGGTGGCCGCTTGAGCGCCATGGGCATCCCGCGCTGGCCAGCGGCCTGGGCGACGGACTGCTGGGTTTCATGGCAGCCGATGCATGAGCGGACTTCGCCGGGCATATAGTTGACATACGTGCGTTCGGTTTGGACGGCCATGAAGTTTTCATCCAATACCTGGAAGAAGATGCTGGCATCGGCGGGCACCAAAAAGCTGGCCGAGCCGTCTGGTTCTACGGGGACGATGCCATGTTGGACCTTGAGGGCGAGATGGGTGTCTTTGGTAATGACGGCGTGTTGCTGGTCGTAAAGGTCGCCATCGTAGTAGCGGCGGGCCGTCCACGGGCGTGGCCGTTGTTCCAGCACGCGGATGTGTTTGATCGACCCGCGAGGCACATCTTCGAGTCCATGATAGACGTCGGTGATGATGCACTTGGCCAGTTTCTTTTGTGCCAGGGCCTTGTCCATTGTGGAGGAAAGCACGGGTGGCACTTTGCGCGGCTTCAATGGATAGGGAACCCAACATGAAATGGCCGGATCCTTGTAAACCAATTGCACCTTTCCATTTTCATCCAACAGCGAGATGCCGTATCCGTTTGGCTCGATCAATGGCGCGCCGGCCGGCTTGTGTGCAACAAGGAAATGGTCTTTTGACAACGGGAAAGGATCCCTGAAGAGCGGCCCGCGGCCCCAGCCATCGCCATACCACTTGCCGTTGTCGTCCATGAATTCGAACCCTCCCTCGCCGCGAATATCGGTGTAGGGAGTCATATATGTCATGGGTTCGCGGGTCCGCATGTTTTTTGTCATATCGAGGCGGATGACCGGGCCCACGCCCATTTGCGGAAAGTGGGGTGCGCCAAGCAACACATATCCCGCCGGTTCGCCGGGAATGCCGCGCGGTTGGGTCATGGTGGGAGGCAGGGCGATATCGGCCCCGTACACCTCGCTTGAGCCGCAGCCATCGGGGTTCATGGACCAGATGCATTTCACGCTCACCGCGCCTTTGTCCACATACTCCCAGCGGGAATAGAGGATTCGGCCATCCTCGGTGGCGATGGGGGTTTGCTCGCTCAAGGCGCTGGTGGTCAACTGACGGAGTTTGCTGCCGTCTGCGTCCATCCGGAACAGAGTGGTGGAGGTGAAGCAATCGGGATTGTCACAGAGCGTGCCGTATTGGCTACGGGTGGAGACAAAGCAAATGCCGCCGTCGGGCAGATAGCATGGGCTCATGTCGTCTGTGCCATGATGATAGCCGTTGCTGTAGCGGCGGACCAACTCTTTCTCATCAGCGGGCGGCATGAGAACTTGGTGCAGACCGCTGCCATCCACATTCACTTCAAAGATGCGGTAGCCGACGTCGTTGGATGCCTTCCATGCGAAGATCAATTTTTTAGCATCGAACGAGAGATCGAAGCGCTCGAACACGCCGTTTTTCATGTTCGGAACGAGTTCCGTGACTGATCCATTCGTGAGGTTCAAAATGCAGAGGTTGCCGCCGGGTTGATAACTCCCTTGGATATATTCCGTGTAATAATGACCACCGTTGTAGGTGAATCGCTTGATAAAGGCGATCTTGTCGATTCCCTGTGAAAGCAGCCACTTGGCCGAGATCGCTTGTTGGAGTTGGTCAAAACCGTCGGCCCACTTCGTCAGGGGCTCAACCGGGGGGTGATCATTGAGTGTGCGGCTCTGACGGCCCACCTCCTCCAGTTGCTTCAAATAGGGTGCCGGATCCACGCTGTTTCCCGGCACTTTCTGAAGCCGGGCGAGATAACTTGTTGCCAGTTCTATCTGTGCGGAGGCCGTAGCAGCCTTGCGTCTCTGCACCTGATTCCACTGGCAGGCCTTGAGATAGATCTCTCGAACCTGTTCAACCCGGCGGTAATGATCCGCCTTCTCGGCCCGCTTGGCGGCTTCTACGGCCATGGCCGGGCAGCGCTTCGCCGTAGCCTCGGCATATCGAAGTGCCTCTTGGGCGGGGCCATCGGAAAATTCCAGCAAGCCATCTTCTTGTGTCCACTTTCGTTCTTCGGGAGAGCCGTCGAATCTGAATGAGCAGGGTTTCCATTGGATGCGGCTCAAATCTGCTGCCACTTCGAAATACCCCCAGCCGTTGAGCAGGGCGGCGCGACCGAGTTTGCCCTCGACAAATTTCAGTGACTCGCCGCAGCCGAGTCTAGCCACTTCATCCGCATTGCCATCCAACTTGAGGCGCAGGGCAGGGGCGCCCATCGCGTCGATATTGCCGCCCTGCATTGCGTTGCGGATTTCTTCAGCCGAGAGAGCCCTGCCGTGCAAGCGCAGGTCATCGATCTTGCCGACGTAAGAGAACAGGGTGTTGCCCATCTCCTCGTAGCCACGCCCGACTAACAAAGGTGCGCCCGCCGCGTCTGGCTTCATGTCACAGGTTCCCGTCTGCTTTAACTCGCCATCCACATAGATGTATTGCATTTTTGCCTGAGGATCCCCGACAAACGCGACGTGATGCCATTGCCCGTCGCAGGTCTTGGCCCGGGCGTTGAATCCACCGCTGGCATTGCCTGAAAAGAAGATTTCCTCACCCCATGTGTGGAGTTCTTTCCATGCCGGACGGGTCGATGCATCACTCGTTGACGTCGAAAATAGCGTGCTGTTGGGATGCTCCGGGTTGATCCACGCCGCAAACGTGAATGCCCCGCCACACGGGCCTGCGGCCTCTGCTGCTTGCATCGGCTGGACCAATCTGATAGAACTCATCAAGACCAAACCGATTTTTAGTGCAGTTACCTTCATATTGAAAAATGAGATGGAACGGGGTCCAGCGGCGATCTTAGCCGCCGATTTCAGATGGGTGGCAAATCCCACGACCGACGGCACCTGTCGATGCTTAAAACCTGTTGTTGAGAGAGTTGGCTATCTACCAACGATGGCGGATCAAGGGGCTCCACTCGCGAGAAATTTCCCGGCGGCTTCCTGTGTCAGCACTTTCACATGGGTGGGATTGCCAATGGCCGGGTTCTGGAATTTCCAGACGACTTTCTTGTCAGGGGAGACCTCGAAGATCGGGAATTTACTGGTGTAGGCGGCGACCACCGTGTTGCCGTTAGGCAGGCGCAGGCAACCGGCCGAGTAGGCGAAGCCGACGTCGGGCACGTCATCGGCGGTGAGTTTCCAGATGATTTTATCGGATTTATTCACTTCGATGACGGGCATGCCATAGGCGCCGCCGATGAGGAGGTTGCCATTTGGCAGGAGTTCCGCGCTGTGGACGATGGGCCACTTCACGCCTTGGCTCTCGATGTCTTTGCCTAGCAAAGCGCGCAGTTCTTTGCCTTGGGCGTCGTACTCGCGAATATTATTTTCGCCGGCGGCGGTGACCAGATAGGTGCCGGCCGGGGTTTTGCGGACTTGGCGCATGTGGCTGTGGGCATTGCCGCCCAAGGTGAGCTTAATCTCCTTGGTGATTTTTCCTTGGTTGTCCAATTCGAGCAGTCGGCAGGTGCCGCCCTCGCCGATGAGCGCGCCACCACCGGGCAAGGGTTGGCAATTGTGAATCTCGACAGCCACTCCCTTGGGTGCCTCGTACTGCCAAATCATCTTGTGATCAGCGGAAACTTCCCGCACCTGATTGCCGCCGCTGAGCAGGATGTGATTGTTAGGCAGCAGCCATGCGTCTTGGCAAGGACCGGGCATCTTCGGCGATTCCCAGACCACCTTGTCGTCGCCGGCGGCGATGATGTAGGCGGCATTGTTGGAATAGCTCGCGATGAGCAGGGCCGGGTGCTGGCCTGCGCCTTGCTGGCCGAGGGCGCAAGGTGAGAGGGCCAGGAAATGAGCGGCCGCCAGCGCGGCACAAGAGCGTATCGTCGTCATGTGGGTTCCGATTTTGTGCCGGCCTTGGCCGCGTTGTTAGCTAATAATTAGAACCTCAAGGAAGCTCGAAGTAGGAGACGGTGATAGGGTCGTCGTGCTTCGAGTTGATGAGGCCGGGAAAGGGCATGTCGAAGTTGACCACAATCAACTTATTGCCTAACAAACAGGCCGTGCACGGTTGGTCGAGCATGCCGTCTTTACCATCGGAGTCGGCGTTTTCCCAGATCATCTGGAGGGTGTGGTTGCGGGCGTCATAGATATGGACCGAGTTGCGGGCCGAGTTGGCCATATAGATCTTGTCGGTTTTCTGGTCGCACCAGATGCCGTCGCAGCATTGGAACGATGGGTCATCGATGATTTTGGTGTTACTCTTGACGGTTCCGTCGGCATTGAAGGTGATTTTGAAAAACTGACCGTCGCCGAAGAGTCCGCAATAGAGGTTGCCTGCGCTGTCGAAGGCCAGGCCGTCGGCACCGGCTGCTTGGTCGAAGCCGCCGTCGGATTTGGCAGGTTGGGGCTTGCCGGTGAAGGTGGTGATGATATGTGGGTCCTTGGCGAGGGGCAGGACCTTGACGGTGGGTTTGCCGGCACCGATTTCGGTGAGGGGGAAGCACCAGATGCCGCTTTGGTCGCGTTTGTCTGGCAGGTCGAAGAAGGTATCCGTCATGTAGAGTTTGTCGCCCTTGAAGCGGATGCCGTTAGACAGTTTGGTGCCTTCGACGGCGATTTCGCAGGACACGGGTTTGCCGTCCTTGACGATGACGCGGAGGATGCGGGACTGATGGTCTTTATCGTCGAAGTACTGGTTATCACAGACATAGAGGTTGCCGTCGGGACCGAATTCCATGCCCATCGGATGGACCTTGCCGGTCTTGGGATGCAGCGGCAGGTTCACAAACCAGTCGCTGACTTTGCCGGCATCGTCGAGCATGGCGATTTTCGGGGTGAATTTTTCGTACTCGAGGCAATTGGGCATGGAGACGAGGATATGTCCCTTGCCATCCAGTGCGAGCTCATCGGGAATGGCGCACTCGCCGGTGAGGTCGCAGAAGAGTTTGGGTTTGAGGTTGAGCGGCGGCAGCAGGGTCACTTTGCCGGGATCGGCTTTGGTGAGCGCGTTGGCCGCCGCTTGGGCTGGCTTAGCCGATTCGGCTGGCTTAGCGGTTTCTGCCGGTTGGGTTGCGGTGGATGTCTCGGGAGCAGCGGCTGGTTTCGGGGATTCCTTGCAGCCCGCGCAAACCACTGCGGAGGCCACCGCCATGATTGCTAGGAGTTGCTGTGACGGCTTGGCACCCAGGAAAAAACCATGGGGCGGGGCGGCGGGCGGGCAGACTGGGGTTGGATGGGTAGGCATGGCTCAGGTTGTTAGCGGCCCGACCATACACAAGTTGGGCGATGTGCCAAGCCCGATTTTTGAGGGAGGAGATGTCCAGATTCAGGACAAGGTGAGAACGTTTGCTGGAGGGGCTCAAGCGATGTTGGTGAACACCGCCTGCACGTCGTCGTCGTCCTCGATGCGGTCGAGGATTTTCTCCACGTCCAACATTTGCTCTTCGCTCAGGTCGATGGGTTGGCTGGGCAGGCGCTTGAGGCTGGCTTTGGGGGAGGGGATTCCTAACTGCTCCACGGCTTGGCAGAGGCTGGCGAAGGCGCTGTATTCGCCGATGACTGAGACGATGCCTTCTTCGACCTGCAATTCTTCGAGGCCGGCGTCGATGAGTTCGAGTTCAAGTTCCTCGAGGTTGGTGCCATCGGGGACGGGGAATTCGATGACGGTTTTGCGGGAGAACATGAAATCCAGCGAGCCGGAGTTGACGAGTTGGCCGTTATTTTTGTTAAAAATTGTTTTCATATTGGTCACCGAGCGGTTTGAGTTATCGGTGGCGCATTCGATGAAAAACAGGGATCCGTGGGGGCCCTTGCCTTCGTAGGAGACTTCTGAGATGTCGGCACCGTCCTTGCCGGCGGCCCGCTTGATGGCGGCCTCAATATTCTCGCGGGACAGGTTTTGGGCCTTGGCATTGTTGATGGCGACCCGCAGCGGAGCGTTGCTTTCCGGATCAGGCCCGCCGTTTTTAGCGGCGAGGGTGATGGATTTGGCCAGCTTGGGAAACACCTTGGACATGGTGGCCCAACGCGATTCTTTGGCTCGGCGGCGGCATTCAAAGGCTCTTCCCATAGTTTGTGCGGTGCGGGTGTAGGCCGGGCAGAAGTCTCGGCGCGGCGAGTGAAGCATGCCGGGCGGGAAACTCAAGCGCGGAAAAATCCGCCCTGGCTGGGAGCCATGAATTGCGAAATCCCCCGCCAGAACCCAAGAAACCGCTCAATTCAACGGCACGAGGGGAATTGTGGAGGCCCGCTCTAGCTTCCGCTACCTGCCGAGGGCTCGCCTCAGGACCCAAGACGCAAGCCCCGAACCCGGGGCGAATATGGGCCAGGCAGTCGTTGAAACTCTAGTGGGGGGGCTGGCATCAACATGGATCAAACACAACGACAAAAACAGAATTTTTTCTTGTGACTGGCCTGATCTCTGCTTGAGTATCGGTGTCGGCGTGCGATTCCAGATGAAGTAACGAGGTGTCCGCTGCCTGGCTAACACGGAAATTACCTATGAAAAGTAACAGAATTCAACGCGCCATGCATCGTGGCGTATTCGCTGGCGGGGTTTGCTGCGTCCTTTTTTTCGCGTGCATGACGGCCAGCCAGGCGGCGGTGGCCCTTACCTGGTCCGGCGGCAACGGGGCGCAGCTGTCCCTCACGCTGAGCGACCCGGTGGTCTTTGTCGTGGAGACTGCGGCCACCCAAGAGGCGTTCGATTTGGTGGGAGCGGGCAACTTGGGGCTAGGATTTTCTAGCGCGACTGGGTTGAGCTATTCGGTCAACGGCGGGAGCAATCGATTCATCAATACAATCAGCTCTTCGGGGGCTTCCGGTGGTGCAATATCTGACAACGACACGTACTTTTTTGGCGATTTCACAAGCCTGGTGCTTGGCGATGTAGTGACCCTCAATGCCGGCACCCTGACCACGGCACTTTCCTTTGCAGGGGCTCCACCGTTGAACTCCAGCGTGGAGATGTTTCTCTTCGACTCGAATGGCACGAATTTAGGTGGTGGAACGGCGGTGCCGGAAGCTTCCACGGCTTTGTTAGACGGACTCGGCCTGTTGGGTCTGCTGCGCCGCCGCCGTCGCGCATAACAGAGCGGCAGATATTCACTTGGCAGCACAGCCGCGATGGGTATGCTTCGAGGCACGTGAAAGCCACTATGAATCTTGTAGCGCCCCGCCCCACCCATGTTGCATGCGCCTTCGCGGCGGATCCTCGCTGCTTCAACCCGGGGATCTCCAGAGAATTGGCCCCAATTTCCAAGCCAACTCAATCCGCATCGCAAGGGGGGCTTGGTGCCTTCTGCAGGACGCTCACGTCTTGTGTGCTGCCGCTCGTGGCGCTGGGATGGTGGAGTGCCGGGCCGGTAAGCGGCGGGGAGAATTGGCCGCAATTTCGGGGTCCGAATGCTAACGGACAGACGGCGGCAAAGGGCCTGCCGGTCACTTTTGGTGAGGCAGAGAATCTGCTCTGGAAGACCCCGGTGCATGGCAAAGCTTGGTCATCGCCAGTGGTCTGGGAACAACAGATTTGGATGAGCACCGCCACCAAGGATGGCAAGGAGTTGGGAGCGGTTTGCATCGACGCCGAATCCGGCAAAATCCTTTTCGACGTGGTGGTTTTCAACATCGACAAGCCGCTGTTCTGCCACCCGATGAACAGCTACGCCACTCCCACCCCGGTCATCGAAAATGGCCGCCTCTATCTGCACTTCGGCACCTACGGCAGCGCTTGCCTCGGCACCACCAACGCCAAGACGTTGTGGACCCACCAAGAATTTTCCTGTGACCACTTTCGTGGCCCGGCTTCTTCACCCATCTTGGTGGACAACTTGCTGGTGCTCACGTTTGACGGGATTGACGTGCAATTCATAGCAGCCTTGGACAAACTCACCGGCAAGACAGTTTGGAAACGCGACCGAAAAATCGTCTATGATACCGAGGATCACGATTACTGGAAGGCCTACTCGACGCCGGCAGTCATTTCGGTGCAGGGGCGCCAGCAATTGGTTAGTCCCAGTGCCGGAGCCACCATTGCCTACGAACCGAAGACGGGTGAGGAAATTTGGCGGGTGCGCAGCGGCGGCATGAACGCCTCGGCATTGCCACTCTTTGGCAACGGGCTCGTCTATGCCACCAGCGCGGCCGGTGGCTATCAGCTCTTTGCGGTCCGCCCGGACGGTCGCGGCGATGTGACGGAGAGTCATGTGGCGTGGCAATTTGCCAAGAACGTACCGACGCGATCCTCGCAGATTTTGCTAGGCGAGCGGCTCTTCATGATCAGTGACGCAGGCGTGATCTCGTGCGTTGATGCCAAGTCCGGCCTTGGTATCTGGCAAAAGCGCCTGGGTGGCCCGTTCTCGGCTTCGCCGCTCTTTGCCGACGGACATATCTACTTTTTCGGTGAAGACGGCGATGTGCCCGTCATTGCTGCGGCAGATACTTTTCAACTTCTCGCTAGCAACCAACTCGGCGATGGCTTCATGGCTTCACCGGCCGTCTATAACAATTCGCTCATCCTCCGCTCGCGAAGCCACCTTTATCGGATTGAGAAAAAACCGTGATTCCTCCAAGGGATCATCTGGGAATAATGGCGGCTACTTCGGTGTCTGCCATCCAGCCGCAGAGGGGGGTCCCGGGAACCTCAACGTAGTGGAATGCCCCGCGGGCTGTGCCGAGCCGCACACCGCGCCCAGCACCCGGGTTGCCTAGTACTTCGGCATGGTCAAAGGGTGATAGGCGCACGCCGGCCGTCGCGCTGAGCACGATGCCGCGGGCCGCCTCATCGCGGCACAGATAGAGGGCCGTGGCGCCGCTCATCAGTGCCAGACTTGCCAGTGAGGCTGCGGTTAGCACACCGTTGCGCCAGCTGCGGCGGGGCAGGCCAAGCACCCCGCAGAGGACGGCTAGACCGCCGAGTAGCAACGCGCTGCCTACAACAAACCATGACCACTAGCGCCGGCTGAAGTGGTAAAGCAGGGCGTCAAGGCGCGGGTTGCGGTGCGTTTCCTCGAAGGCGGCGGCGGCCTGCCGGGCGAGGGCCAGATTGGCCAATAAATCCGGGTCGCGCGGAGTGAGTAACCGGGCACGCTCATAGGCAAGAATGGCGGGGCCTAACTCGCCGAGCCTTTGATAGGAATTGCCGAGGTTGTACAGGATGCTGGCA